>DATAUL010000325.1:0-2874 GCA_036268255.1 Solirubrobacteraceae bacterium
CAGTGCGGGAGGGATGATCGGGCCCTCGAGGACCGGGTCGTCGGCATCGCCCGTCTCACGAACCTGGACCTCGCGAATATTTCAAACGCGGGGCACGGCGAGCGCCGATGCGGGAGCCGGCGGGGCTATCGGAACCGCGGCGGGGCGCTCGTCCGACCTCCGGCGGCGGGGCGGCTGCTTCCACGCGATAGGACAAGCGCGGCCTGTCGCGGTGCGAGCGCGCATTACGTATGCGGTGCGAGCGGCGAAGCCTGGCGGGTACGCGCCCTGCCGACCGCGCAAACCACGTCTCCGGACGAGCCGCCAAAGAAGTTACGCCGCCACCTGACGGCAGGTCTTGAGCCGAGTGCAGCCCATCGCGGCTGCTCGCGTCTGAGGCGGTCCTCGGGGCGAGCACGCGGGAAGCCGGCCGCGGGGAGTTCGGCGAGCCAGTCGTGCTCTGTGGCCATTCGGCCGCGACAGCGGTGGCGGCCGCAGCCTAGGGCGTCGGGATTGCCTCCGCTCCCGTCTCGGCCTGAACCCGCTGGCGGCGTAGAGCGTTTGACAGCGCGCGCACGTATGCGCGGCCGGCCGCCTCGAGGATGTCGGTCGACACTCCTTGGCCGGATCCGACGACTCCGTCTATCTCGAGCACGACCGAGGTCTCACCGAGCGCGTCCTGGCCGCCGGTGACCGCGTCTACCCGGAACTCCCGTAGCCGGGCGTCGACTCTGGTTGCGGCGTTGATCGCGTGGAAGATCGCGTCGACCGGGCCGTCGCCGGTGAATGACCCAACCGTCTCCTCGCCGTCGGGCGTGCGCACGCAGACCGTCGCGTGCGGAGGCCGCCGCGAGGACGCCTCGACGTCGAACCACTCGAGTTCGTATCCGGCGACCTCGTCGCGCAGTTCGTCGGTGACGAGCGCCTCGAGATCCATCGCGGTGACCCGCTGCTTCTTGTCCGCGATCTCCTTGAACCGCTTGAAGGCGATGTTCAGAGTCTGACCGGAGACCTCAAAGCCCAGCTCCGACAGCGCCTGCGCCAGCGCGTGGCGGCCCGAGTGCTTGCCCAGCACGATCGAGTTGGCATCGAGGCCGACGCTCTTGGCGTCCATGATCTCGTAGGTCGTACGCTCCTTCAGCACGCCGTCCTGATGGATCCCGGACTCGTGCGCGAACGCATTGCGCCCGACGATCGCCTTGTTCGGCTGCACCGAATAGCCGGTCAGGCGCGAGACGAGCCTTGATGTGCGGGCGATCTCGGTGGTGTCGATTCCGGTGGTGAGCCCCAGATACGGCGCACGCGTATGCAGCAACATCACGATCTCCTCAAGCGACGCGTTCCCCGCCCGCTCCCCGAGCCCATTGATCGCGCACTCGACCTGGCGGCACCCGGCCTGGAGGCCGGCCAGCGAATTCGCCACCGCCACCCCCAGATCGTTGTGGCAGTGAACCGAGACGACCACGTCGCGCAGTGCTGGGACTCGCTCGTACAGCTCGGTGAACATCGACGCGTACTCCACGGGCGTCGCATACCCCACGGTGTCCGCAACGTTGATCGTCGTCGCGCCCTCCGCGATCGCGGCCGAGATCACCTCAGCCATGAACTCACGATCTGAGCGAAACCCGTCCTCGCATGAGAACTCGACATCATCGACATATTGCTTGGCGTGCGCGACCGCGGCGCGCGCCTGACCGAGGACGTCCTGACGAGTGGTCTGCAGCTTGTGCTCGATATGCAGATCACTTGTCGCGATGACCATGTGGATCCGCGGACGAGCGGCGTCACGCACCGCCTCCCACGCCCGATCAATATCAGACGCCACCGTGCGCGCCAGCGCACAGATCACCGGCCCATCGACGTTCCGTGAGATCTCCCGCACGGCCTCGAAGTCGCCCGGCGAGGTGACCGGGAAGCCCGCCTCGATTACATCCACACCCAGCCGCGCCAGCTGCTGGGCAATCTCCAGCTTCTCCTGCGCGTTCAGCGAGATCCCCGGCGACTGCTCACCGTCACGCAACGTCGTGTCGAAGACCAACACTCGGGTTGGGTCTACAGCATCAGACATGTCACTCCTTAAGTCTCGAACTTCGCTTCTTCTCGGAATCGGTGTGCGGCTACGTGCGGCCGCCAGCGCGCTATTCCCCCTTGCGGGGGAGGAGAAGAAGTCGAAGGTCGAGGCAGAGCGCCATCGCCTGACAGCGTAGCTCTCACGGCTCGCGCCCGTCAACGGTGCGACAAGTGCTCGAGCTGCGACCGCCGGCAGCAGCCGGGAGTACCGCGTCCAGGTCAGAGGAGGTGTCCTGCGTTGGCTGATCAGCCACACGCGCATCGCCAAGAGCCGGCCATTGCCCGGCCGACGGATTGCCGTCGATGCATACGCAGCTGCGGTCGTCAGACCATCGCCGGCACGGCGGCGCCAGCGATCGCGATCCGCGAAGGGGGATCGTCCGGTAGTTCCGCGCCGGACGAGCGCTTCGCCGCGATCGGAGTCGTCGCCTTAGCGGCGTGCCGACAGGCGCTCCGGACTCATTAGGCGCACGGCACGCGACGGGCTCAGGCAGGGACCGCCCAAGCCTGCGTTTCATCGAAGTCCAGGTACAACTCGGCACCGCGCTCGGGTGCGTCGGTCGCGCCCGCAGTGGTCGCCACAAGGTGCCCGATGGCGTCGGCATGGAGCCGCACGGTGCGCTGAGCGCCGAGGAAGGCGACGTCGACGATGGTGGCGCGGAAGCCCTTGGCACCGAGCATGAGCTCCTCGGGCCGGACGACGACGAGCACCGGCGCCCCGGTGAGAAGGCCCTCGGGCCCGGCAACCCGGCGGGGGCCGAGGCCCTGGATCTCGGCCCGGTAGCGACCGGGACCGTCCCCGTCGAGGATTTGACCCCGCAGACG
>DATAUL010000326.1:0-12984 GCA_036268255.1 Solirubrobacteraceae bacterium
TCGTTGTCGAGATGGACCCACAGGGAGACCGCCTGGACGATCGGGCTGCGCTCCCCGATGACGACGACGTCGGTGCGCCGCTCGGCCCACATCCGGCCCAACCCGCTGCAGAATGTCGTCAGCTCGAAGCGCTCGCCGAAGCGCGGGAAGCGGTTGACGTGAATCCGGCTGCGGCGCACGACCCATACCGCGGCCTGCGCGACCCCGGCATCCAGGACGTCGGCATACGCCACGTCCTGCAGCCAGCGGGCGATCGCGTCGAGCCGGACGCGGCCGGTGGGCGCGCAGTCCGCAAAACCCGGCGTGCGCTGGTGGCTGAACGCGCGCACCCCCGCCGGTCGCGCCTCGAGCTCATCGATCTCGGCCGTCAACCTACCGCGCGGGCGTTCTGAATCGCGCGCCACACCCGCTCGCCGTTCGCGGGCATGTCGATGTGACGCACGCCGAGGTGGGACACGGCATCGATCACGGCGCTCAGGGCGGCCGGCGTGGAGCCGATCGTGCCCGACTCGCCGATTCCCTTCGCGCCGAGCGGGTTGATCGGCGTCGGGGTCTCGATCTGCACGCGTTCGAACATCGGGAACTCCGGCGGGCCGGGAATGCAGTAGGTGACGAAGTTGGCGTTCTCTGGATTGCCGTCGGAGTCGAACGCGTTCTCCTCGAACAGCGCCTGGGCGATCCCGGCCGCCACCCCACCGTGCACCTGGCCGTCGGCGATCATCGGGTTGATGATCGTTCCGGCGTCATCGACGGCGATCACGCGCCGCAGCTGGACCGAGCCGGTCTCGGAGTCGACCTCGACGACGATCACGTGGGCACCGAACGGGAACGTCGGCTGCGCGGGCTCGAAATCGGTCTCGGCGCTCAGCTCGCCCAGCCGCCCGGCCGTCGACAGGGCACCGGCCAGCTCCGCCCAGGAGAGCGACGGGCTGGGCGCTCCGGTGACGTGGAAAACGCCGGCGCCGAGCTCGAGCACCATGTCCCGCGGGTCGGCTTCCAGCTGCTCGGCGGCCAGCTCCTTGGCCTTGTCGACCAGCTCCTCGGATGCCTGGCGCGCCGCCGCGCCGCCGATCTGCGTCGACTTCGAGCCGTAGGTCCCGGTGCCGCGCGCCACCTGGTCGGTGTCGCCCTTGACGACCGTGATGCGCTCGACGGGGATCCCGAGCTGCTGGCCGGCGATCTGGGCGAACGTCGTCTCGTGGCCCTGGCCGTGCGAGAAGGATCCCGTCTTGACGATCGCATCGCCCCGTGGCGTGATCTCCACGGCGCCGAACTCGCTCTCGGGCATCCCGTTGGTGATCTCCACGTAGCAGCTGATCCCGATCCCCAGCAGGCGCGGATCGCCGGCGGCCCGGCGGCGCGCCTGCTCGGCGCGCAGCGCGTCATAGCCGGCCGTCTCAAGCGCGACATCGAGCGCGCGGCCGTAGTCGCCGATGTCGTAGGCGGCGCCGACGACCGTCGTGTACGGGAACTGATTTGGCCAAATGAAGTTGCGCCGGCGCACCTCGGCGGGGTCGAGGCCGACGTCGGCGGCGAACAGGTCCATCGCGCGCTCCAGCAGCTGGGTGGCCTCCGGGCGGCCGGCGCCGCGCACGGCGGCCGTCGGCGTCGTGTTCGTGGCCACCGAGTCGAAGCGGACCTCGATCCTGGGGATCGCGTACACCCCGGACGCCATCAACCGTGTCAGCGTGGGCAGGATCGCGCCGATCGAGGGATAGGCACCCGAGTCCTGGAGCAGCCGAACGTACAGGCTCTTCACGTGCCCGTCGCGGTCGCCGCCGATCGTGAACTTCGCCGACTGCGCCCGGCCGTGGCCCATCGCCACCATGTGCTCGGAGCGGGTCTCGGTCCAGCGCACCGGCCGGGTGGGTGGGACCGCATTCATGGCCAGCCAGGCGACGATCACGTCCTCCACGCCGAGGCCCTTGCCGCCGAAGCCGCCGCCGACGTCAGGCGCCAGCACGTGCACCTGCGTGGCCTCCAGGCCGAGGCTGGCCGCCAGACGGTCGCGATCCTGGTGGGGCGTCTGGGTACACAGCCAGGTCGTCAGCCGCCCGTCCTCGAAGCGGGCCGCGTTGGCCCGCGGCTCGATCGGGGCGACGTGGATGCGCTGGCTGACGACGGTGCCCTCGGTGACGACCTCGCAGCCGTCGAAGAGGTCGGCGCTGGGCTCCTCGGGACCGTCGGCGAGGGCGACGTTCGAGCCGTGCTCCTCGAAGATGAGCGTCTCGTCGCGAATCGCCTCCTCGGGGTCGATCACGGCCGGCAGCGCCTCCAGCTCGGCGAACACGAGCTCGGCGGCGTCGACCACCTGCTCGCGCGTCTCGGCGAGGACGACGGCCAGGATCTCGCCGACGAAGCGGACCTTGCCGGTGGCGATGAACGGGCGGAACATCTCCTCGGGGATCCCGGGGAACGGCGCGCCCAGCACCCCAAGGTCGATGTCGGCGGCGGTCAGCACCTGGACGCCGGGCAGCGCGGCGACCTCGGACGTGTCGATCTCAACGATCCGGGCGTGCGCGAGATCCGAGCGCAGGAACGCCGCGTGCAGCGCACCCGGCAGCTCCAGGTCGTCGACGTACCGGCCGTTGCCGGTGATGAACCGCGGGTCCTCGCGCCGCCGGACGCGCTGGCCGATCATGTGCCTCGGCCGCGCATGCCGTGGAGGATCCAGGCGACGAACACACCTTGGAAGGGAAGCCGCGCCCACAGCGAGACGGCGCCCCCCGGCACCGCCGGGTACTCGTCGGCGTTCATCGCCATGTGCAGATTGGCGGGAAACACGCCGACCATCGTGGCGACCAGCCACCAGCCGGCCAGGCGGCGGCGAGCGGGCAGCATCATCCCCACCCCGCCGGCGATCTCGGCGACGCCGCTGGCGTAGACCATCGCACCGGGGGCGGGGACCCATGGCGGCATGATCTTCTTATACGTCCTCGGGCTGACGAAATGCCGAACGCCGGCAGCCACGAAGAACGGCCCCACAAGCTGGCGAAGCAGACGCATCGGAGCGTGACGCTAGCGCAGTTGTGCCGGTGCTTCCGACGCGCTTCTTAGAGATCTCATAAGGCCGGCTTCGCCGGGCTGGCCAAGCTGGCGAACCATGACCCTCACCGCGCCGCCGCCCCTGCCCGTCGTCCCGCCCCACGCCGGCGCGCGTGTCGACATCGTCGTCCCCGTCTACAACGAGCAGGAGGTGCTCGAGGACTCGATCCGCCGTCTGCACGCCTACTGCCGCGCGAACCTCAAGTACGACTGGCGGATCGTGATCGCCGACAACGCCAGCACCGACGCCACGCTTGGGGTCGCCCACGAGCTGGCGGACGCGCTGAGGCGCACGACCGTGCTGCACGTCAAGCGCAAGGGCCGCGGCCGCGCCCTGCGCGCCGCCTGGTCGGCGAGCGACGCCGACGTGCTGTGCTACATGGACGTCGATCTGTCGACCGACCTGCGGGCGCTGGCGCCGCTGATCGCGGCGCCGGCCAGCGGCCACAGCGAGGTCGCGGTCGGCACCCGCCTGGCCGCCGGCTCCCGGGTCGTCCGCGGGCGCAAGCGCGAGCTGATCTCGCGTTCCTACAATCGGCTGCTGCGGGTCACGCTGGGCGCCCGCTTCTCCGACGCCCAGTGCGGCTTCAAGGCGATCCGGGCAGACGCCGCCCGCCGGCTGCTGCCCCAGGTCGCCGACCAGGGCTGGTTCTTCGACACCGAGCTGCTGGTGTGCGCCCAGCGCGAGGGGATGCGGATCCACGAGGTGGCAGTCGACTGGATCGACGACCCGGACTCGCGCGTCGACATCGTCTCGACGGCGCTCGGGGACCTGCGAGGGGTTGTGCGGATGCGCTTCGACACCGCGCTGGCACGCTTCTTGGCGATCGGGGTCGCCTCCACGCTCGCCTATGCGCTCCTGTATCTGGTCCTGCGCGGATCGCTCATACACATGCCCACCCACCCGGCCAATGCGCTCGCCCTGGCGCTGACGGCGGTCGCCAACACGCAGGCCAACCGTCGGCTGAGCTTTGGCATCCGCGGTAAGGCAGGACTCGTGCGCCAACACGCCGCGGGGGCGCTCGTCTATCTGATCGCGCTCGGACTGACCGACGGTGCGCTGCGGCTGCTGAGCGGACTTGACCCCCATCCCGGACGGCTGCTCGAGGTCGCCGTCCTGGTGCTGGCCTCAGCCGTGGCCACCGTCACCCGGTACATCGCCCTGCGCAACTGGGTGTTCGCCGGCGGCCGCCGCCTGTCGGGGGCTCTCGGACTCGTCCCGCGTTAGCGGCTCGTCGTCGGTCACGTCTCCGCGCAACCGCAGACCGAGCACCGGGAACACCAGCGTCGAGAGCACGGCCCCGCCGACCAGCGCCGCCGCCGTCGAGGCGCGCATGTGCCCGTCACTGACCGCCAGCGCCGTGATCGCCAGCACGAGCGGCAGCTGCGTCGAGCTCATCAGCCCGAGCGCGAGGCGATCGCGCCGTCCCAGCACGTCGCGGTAGAGCACCAGCGCCGGGACGCCCCGCACGACCAGGAAGAGCACGAAGAACAGCGCCATCTTGCCCACACTGCCGGCGCTGGCAAACAACGCCGGCAGGTCAAGCTGCATGCCGCTGATGATGAAGAAGAACGGCACGAACACCCCGAACGCGATCGCCGTGATCTTCGAGTCGAAGGCGTCGGCTTCCCAGGCGCCCAGCGTGTGACGGGCGATGATTCCGGCCGCGAAGCCTCCGAGCAGCAGGTCGAGACCGAGATGGAAGGCCAACAGCACGAGCGCGAAGATCAGCACGAGGATCCAGCGCACGGCCAGTTGCGAGCTGCTCTCCAGGGTGCGCTCGAACAGCGGCATCGTCCAGATTGATGACCGCGCGGTGAGCAGCGCGATCGCCACCGCGACGGCGACGAAGGCGATCAGGATCAGCGCGTTGTGCAGCGTTCCCTGCGCCGAGAGCACGAGCGTCAGGATCAGCACCGGCCCGAACTCGCCGACCGCGCCGGCAGCCAGCATGAAGGTGCCGAAGCGTGTCCGCAGCTCGCCGCTGTCAGACAGGATCGGAATCAGCGTGCCGATCGCCGTCGTCGTCAGCGCCGACCCCGTGTACAGCGCCGAGAGTACGACCCCGGCGACGGCGAGTGTGCCGGCGATCGCATAGGCGAGGACGAGCGACATCAGCCATCCCGCCAGGCCCAGTCGCAGTGGACGGCCGCTGATCCGCGCGATATCGATCTCGTAGCCGGCGAAGAAGAACAGGAGCGCCAGCCCGAGATCGGCGAAGAACGAGAGGAACTGATCCGGGTGGACACCGAACCCGTGCGGCCCGATCACCACGCCGGCCACCAGCTCCACGACCACGATCGGGACGACGAACCCCCGCCCGCTGGCCAGCGCCGCGAAGGTCGCCGCGAGCGCCGCGGCCCCGATGACGGCCAGAAACGCCCCCGGCCGCAGGACGATGACCGCGGTCGCGCTCATTCAGAGCGCGCCGGGGCGGTCACGCCGTCGACGGCGCGCATGCCGCGCGTGCGAGCGCGGCCAGCAGCTGGGCCATCGCGTCGAGCGTTGACGCGTGGGCGCTGACGGCGAAGCGGCCGGCGAGCTCCCGGGGGTCCTCGTAGCCGGCGGCGACGCCTTGATCATCGGTCCACACGAGCATCCGCAGCGGCAGCTCGATGCCGATCCGCGGGTCGTCGCGCATGAGCGCCGTGCCCGCCTTCGGGTTCCCGAACACGAGCACCTGCTCGTCGGGAAGCTCGAGCCCGACCTCGCGAGCGCCGGCGGCGTGGTCGATGCGGGCGAAGATCGTCAGGCCGTGCTCCTGCACGGACGCGGTCAGACGCCGGATCGTCTCCGGGTGATCATGGGCACTGCGCTCGACGATCACGCGAGCAGCTCCTCAAAGCGCTGCAGGCCGGCCTCGATCCGCGCCAGCGCCGCCGCGTACGAGATCCGCAGATGGTCGTCGGCGTGTTCGCCGAACGCCGAGCCGGCCAGCACGGCGACGCCCTGCTCCACGAGCAGACGCTCGGCCAGCTCCGCTCCGGTGAGTCCGGTTTCCGACACGTCGCAGAAAGCGTAGAACGCGCCCTGCGGAGTGCGGCAACTGACGCCCGGCAGCGCGTTGAGCCGCGCGACGACCACGTCGCGGCGGGTTCGAAACGTGGCCACCATCTCGTCAACGGCGCCGGTTGGGCCGGCGAGCGCGGCGACCGCCGCGCGCTGCACGAACGGGGGTACGCACGAGGTGGAGTTGATGAAGAAGCGCGTCAGCGGCTCGCGTAGCGGCTCCGGCACAGCGGCGAACCCACAGCGCCAGCCGGTCATGGCAAACGTCTTGGAGCAGCTGTCGATGAGGATGATCCGCTCGCGCAGTGACGGCACCGAGGCGAGGCTCGGCGCTGCCACGTCGTAGAGGATCTTGGCGTAGACCTCGTCGGTGAGAATCCACGCGTCGGTCGTCTGCAGCACCGCGGCGACGGCGCTCAGCTCCTCGACCGACATCACCGCGCCGGTGGGGTTGTTGGGCGAATTAAGGATCACCAGCCGCGTGCGCGGGGTGATGAGCGCGGCCAGCTCGTCGGGATCGATGGCGAAGCCGGCCCGGGCGCGCAGCGGCACCGGCACGGGCGTGCCGCCGGCCCATGCGATCGCCGAACGGTAGATGGGAAAACCGGGATCGGGGTACAGCACCTCGTCGCCGGCGCCGGCGCAGGCCAGGATCGTGAAGAACAGAAACGGCTTGGCGCCGGTGGCGATCAGCACCTCCTCAGGCGCGATCGCCAGACCCCGCGGGGCGGCCAGGTACTCGGCGGCGGCGGCGCGCAGCTCCGGGATGCCGGGCGCCGGGCAGTACCCGGTCTCGCCGCGGCGCATCGCCGCCTCGGCGGCCGCGATCACGTGCGGCGGCGTCGGGAAGTCCGGCTCGCCGATCTCCAGGTGCACGACGTCGACGCCCCCGCGCTCGAGCGCGCGCGCCCGCGCGAGCACCTCGAATGCCGACTCGGTGCCGAGTTCTGACACTCGGGGAGCCAGCATCGCGTGCGCGCGGTCTAGGGTCATTGCTCGTGAGTATGCAATCCACGGCGCCCGCGCCGCCTCCCGGAGAGCCGGAGCGGCCGCCGTCGGGGCGCCGCTCGGGCCGGTGGCATCCGAAGCCGAGCACCGCCGCGGCGATCGCCTACGTGAGCGGGATGTTCATGGCGACGATGGACATGCACATCATCAACGTGGCCCTGCCGAGCTTGGGAAGAGCCTTCGGCGCGCCCATCTCCGACGTGCAATGGACCGTCATCGCCTACCTGCTGACCCTCGCCGTCGTGATCCCGGCCTCGGGCTGGATCGGCGACAGGATCGGCACCAAGCGCACCTTCCTGTTCGCGCTGGTCGTGTTCACCGTCGCCTCGGCGCTGTGCGGCGCCGCCCAGAGCCTGGGCGAGCTGATCGCGGCGCGAGCGCTGCAGGGAATCGGCGGCGGGATGCTCACCCCGACTGCCACCGCGATGCTCTACCGCGCCTACGGTCCCGAGCAGCGCGCGCGGGTGGCACGCACGGTGATCGTCCCGGTGCTGCTGGGGCCCGGAATAGCGCCGGTGCTCGGCGGCGCGCTCACCCAGACGCTCTCCTGGCGGTGGGTCTTCTTCGTCAACATCCCCGTCGGGCTGGCGACGCTGGCGTTCGCGCACCGTTTCCTGCGTGAGTACCGGGGGGACTCCCGCGGCCGGCTGGACTGGCGGGGGCTGATCCTCTCCGGGGTGAGCCTGAGCGCGCTCATGTACGCCGTGAGCGAGGGCTCGGTGAGGGGCTGGTCATCCCCGGAGATCCTCGTCACCGGGATCGGCGGAGTTTGGGGCCTGCTGCTCTTCGCGCGCCAAGCGCTGCACCGCACCGATCCCATCCTGCGCCTCGGACTGCTGCGCGATCGCCTGTTTCGCGCCACCAACATCGTGTTCCCGTTCACCACGGGTCCGTTTCTGGGCAGCCTGTACCTGACGCCGATCTTCCTCCAGGAGGTCCTGCACCAGTCGCCGCTGGGCTCGGGCACCACGACATTCGTGGAGGCGATCGGCGTGATCGTGGCCGCCCAGACGCTCGGCCGGCTGTACCCCCGGCTCGGGCCGCGGATCATGGCCGGGATCGGCTCCGCCGGCCTGGCCATCTACATGGGCCTGTTTCTCCTGATCGACGCACACACCAACCTGTGGCTCGTGCGCGCGCTGATGTTCTACGGCGGCGCATGCAACAGCGGCACCTTCCTCTCGCTGCAGAGCTCGATGTTCACCACGATCTCCAGCGAGGACACGGGGCACGCCTCCGCGATCTACAACACGCAACGCCAGTCGTCGATCGCGATCAACATCGCCGTGCTGACCACCGTCGTCACCGGTGTGGGCGGCGGCGGCCTCGCCGCCTTCCATGGCGCCTATCTTGCCGGGACGATCATCAGCGTTGTGGGGGCGGTGCTCGCCTGGACACTGATCCGCACCGAGGACGCCCGGTCGACGATGATCCCCCGAAGGTGAGCCGGCTCAATCTCCCCGCCAACCCCGGTGGCCTCGTCTACGGGACGATCCTCGTGGCCACGCTGCTGGCCGCCGAGTCACCCAAGCGCGAGACGTACGCCAAGACGGTCGCGGCGGTCGCGATCTCGGTGATCGTCTACTGGCTGTCAATGTCATACGCCGAGTTCACCGGCGAGCGCCTGCGCGAGGATGAGGCGTTCACGCCGGCGGCCTTCGCCCGCGCGGCGGTGCATGAGCTGCCGGTGGTGTTCGGCACGCTGGGCCCGCTGGTGGCGCTCCTCATCTGCTGGGCAGCCGGAGCGGTTCTGCCAACTGCGGTCACGGTCGCCATCTGGACCTCGGTGGCGATCATCATCGCCACCGAGGTCGTGCTCGGTGTCCGGGCCGAGCTGACCGGGCGTCAGCTCGTCATCCAAACCGGGATGGGCGTCCTGCTCGGTCTGCTCGTCGTGGCGCTGCGCGTGCTGCTCCACTGACGCGCTCAAGCGCTCAAGCGCTCAGCCGAGCGTCACCTCGAGCTCCTGGGGCTCGGCGCCACGCAGGACGCTGAGGGCCAGCGTCCCGTTGGCGGCCCGCACCGCGCGGTCCAGGTCGCCGATCGAGCGCACGGGAGTCCCGGCGGCTCCGGTCACGAGGTCGCCGCGGGTCAGTCCGGCCGACTGGGCCGGGCTGTCTCGGCGAACCCGCATCACCAGCACGCCCGGCTCGTCGCTGAGGCCGACCGCCTGGCGCATGCGCTTGGCCACCGCGGAGGTGGCGACGGCGACTCCGAGGCGGGGAGTGTCCCGCTCGTCGGGCTCGAAGAACGCCAGCCACGCCTGCACGGGCTCCCGCAGTGCCTCGGCGCCGCCCTCGGGCAGGCCACCCACCAGACGCTGGGCCCGCTCGGCGTAGGCGCCGCGGGCCCCCCGCACGAGCGCGGCGCCGCGCTCGGTCAGCGTGACGGTGACGCTGCGACGGTTCCGAGGGTCAGGCTCGCGCTCGATCATCCGCGCCCGCTCGAGGCGGCCGAGACGGATCGAAACGGTCCCGGCGGTGCGGCGCACGCGGGAGACGAGCTCGCGCTGGGTGAGCGTGTGGCCCTCGGTGCGCTCGAGCGCGTCGAGCACGAGATAGCTGGGGCGCGAGAGCCGGTGCTCGGCGAGCGCCTCCTCCAGCTCTGACTCCAGATGGGCGGCGACGCTGATCACGCCATCGATCAAATCAGTTTCGGTTGACATCTTTCTGCTCCATAGGTTTGAGTCGAAACGTTTGTGTACGATCATTGTATGACGAATTCAAATGGAGCAATCGTTCAGGCTCCGGGGACCGTGGATCCGGTTGGCGATCAACCGGATCCCGGGGACGCCCTGGACGCCTACTCGCGCACGGTGATCTCGGTCGCCGAGGCGCTCAGCCTCAGCGTGGCCAACCTCCAGGTCAGGCGCCGGACCCGTCACGGCACCGCGATCGGCGCCGGGAGCGGCGTGGCGATCTCCGCTGACGGCTTCCTGATCACATCCGCCCACGTCGTCGAGGGCTCCCGCCGCGGCGTGGCAAGCTTCAGCGACGGCCAGGAGACCGACGTCTCCGTCGTCGGCTCAGACCCGTTGTCCGACCTGGCGGTGCTCCGCGCCGACGGCGGCGCCCTGCAGCCAGCCGTATTGGGCGACGCTTCGGGACTCCGGGTGGGTCAGCTCGTGGTGGCGATCGGAAACCCGCAGGGGTTTGCATCGTCGGTGACCGCCGGCGTCGTGAGCGGCCTCGGTCGCTCGCTTCCCGTCGGCGCACGCGGCGGTCCGCGGCGGCTGGTGGAGAACGTGATCCAGACCGACGCGGCTTTGAACCCGGGGAACTCCGGCGGGGCGCTCGTCGACGGTTCCGGCCGGGTCGTGGGCATCAACACCGCCCTGGCCGGCATCGGCCTCGGGCTGGCGGTGCCGATCAACGACGCCAGCCGTCGGCTGATCTCGACCCTGATCCGCGACGGCCGGGTGCGGCGAGCGGTGCTCGGCGCCGCCGTGGCGCCCCGTGCGCTGCCGCCGGCCGTCGCCGAGCGCCTCGGCCGGCGCGGCGGAGTCGCCCTCGTCCAGGTGATCGAGGACAGCCCCGCCGAACGCGCCGACCTGCGCAACGGCGACCTGCTCGTGGAGCTCGATGGCGAGCCGATCACCGACGCGACCGATCTACAGCGGCTGATGGTGGGCGAGCGCATCGGGCGAGCGGTGACGGCGGTCGTCATCCGCGACGGCCGCGAGCGCATGCGCAGCGTGGTATTGGACGAGCTGACCGAGCGCCCCGGTTCGCGAGACTGACCTCGCCGGCCAGGCTGGGCATGTAACCGGAATATATGGGGGGTTAGATCCCCAGGCACGGTGGCGGCTGGCGATTTGGACAGCGGACACTCGTGCGTTCCATTAGCGTTGGCGCCATGACCAACGCGTTGTGGCAACCCCAGGCACACATGCCGTCCATCCTGGCCGGCGACCGCATGACGATCGTCTCCGGCGAGGGCGCGAACGTCACCACCTCCGACGGACGGATGCTGCTGGACGCAACCGCGGGGCTGTGGCACGCCAACATCGGCCACGGCCGGCCCGAGCTCGCCGAGGCCGCCGCGGCGCAGATGCGCACGCTCGAGACCTACCACACCTTCGGGCGCATCGTCAACGACCAGGCGCTGGCGCTCGCCGACCGCCTCGAGGCGATGTCGCCGATCGCCGACCCCAAGGTCTTCCTCGTCAGCGGCGGCTCGGACGCGATCGACACCGCCGGCAAGCTCGCCCGCCGCTTCTGGCAACACCAGGGGCACGCCAACAAGCGGATCCTCATCAGCCGCCAGTCGTCCTACCACGGCCTGCACGGCTTCGGCACCAGCCTCGCCGGGATCCCCGCCAACCGCGAGGGCTACGGATCGGAGTCGCTGATCCCCGAGACCGCCCGGGTGCCGGCCAACGACGCCGACGCGCTCGCCGCCGAGATCGAGCGCCTCGGCGCCGACCGCGTGGCCGCCTTCTTCGCCGAGCCGATCATCGGCACCGGCGGCGTCATCCTCCCCGCCCCCGGCTACCTGCAACGCGTCGAGGAGATCTGCCGCGCGTACGACGTCCTGTTCGTCGCCGACGAGGTCATCACCGGCTTCGGGCGCACGGGCGCGATGTTCGCCACCGAGCTGTTCGAGCTGCACCCCGACATGGTCGTCATGGCCAAGGGGATCACCTCGGGCTACGCGCCGCTCGGCGGGCTGCTGATCGCCCCGACGGTATGGGAGCCGTTCTTCGACTCTCCCGACGCCCCGATCTTCCGCCACGGCGTCACCTACTCAGGCCACGCGACGGCCTGCGCCGTCGCCCAGGCCAATCTCGACGTGATCGAGTCAGAGAACCTCGTCGCCCACGTCAAGGAACTCGAGCCAGAGCTGGTGCGTGCGATGGAGCAGGTCGCCAAGCACCCGTCGGTCGCCGAGGTGCGGACGGGCATCGGCCTGCTGGCGGGCGTGAACCTCGTCGAGGACGTTTCAGCCGACCTCATCACCCGGGTCTGCCTGGAGGCCGGCATCCTGCTGCGCGCGCTCCCCGACAACACGCTGCAGATCTCGCCGCCGTTCGTCATCGAGGCCGGCGACCTGTGGCGGATCGCCGGCGCGATCGCGATCGCCCTCGACCATCCCGACCTGCAGGAGCGCCAGGGATCCGGGCCGGCGCTCGATCACGTCGAGTCCGACGACGCCTGACCGGCGCCCTGGCCGTCGGTTTACGCAGCTCTGCGTTACGCTAACTTGCGTAACGCATGCTTGCGTAATAGACTTGGCGGATCACCCAATCGTCCGTCAACCCGTTTCGCTACGGCGATCTCGCCCTCGATGACGCGTTCACCGACCGGGGCGCCGAGCTGGCCGAGCTCTGCTCAGACATGCGCAACGGCCAGAACGTCGTCATCTTCGCGCCCCGCCGGTACGGCAAGTCGTCGCTGATCTGGCGCGCCGCCCAGGAGCTCGTCGGCTCCGGCGACGTGCTCGTGGCCCAGGTCGACGTGATGCGCGCATCGACCAAGGAGCGCTTCGCCGAAAAGCTCGCATCCGCCATCTATGAGGACATCGCCTCGGTCCTCTACCGGGTGCGAGACCGCGCCGCCCAGGTCTTCCGCGGCCTGCGGATCACCCCGACGGTCACGCTGACGACCGACGGCTCGCTCAGCTTCGGCTTCACCGGCGGGCACTCCGCCGCCGACCTCGACGCGACGATCGAGCATCTGCTGGCCCTGCCCGCGCAGCTGGCGGCCGAGCGCGAGCGGCGGGTGGCGCTCGTGTTCGACGAGTTCCAGGAGATCGTCAAGCTCGACCGCCACCTGATCGCACTGATGCGGTCGGTCTTCCAGGAGCAGGCCGAGGTCTCGCACGTGTACCTGGGCAGCCGGCGCCACATGATGGAGCAGATCTTCAACGACGAGCACGAGCCGTTCTGGCGCAGCGCCAAGCAGATGGAGCTGGGGGTGATC
>DATAUL010000327.1:0-10186 GCA_036268255.1 Solirubrobacteraceae bacterium
GCCGCCGGGCCGAGCAGCTCGAGCGCCACCAGGCCAAGGAGCCCCACGGCGGCCGTCCCGGCCACCGCCTGCTCGATCCGCTCGCCGTGCAGCGCGGGCTTGTGGCCGGAGGCGTGGCCGTCGATCAGATCGGCGAGCGCCAGGAAGTACGGAAATCCCGGCGGGAAGTAGGCGGTCGGCCCCCGCGAGCCGCCGGCGCCCGTACCCGGCCCGGACCCGGTGTCGTAGTCGCCGGTCTGGGCGACGTTGGAGGCCAACCGGTTGTAGGTTCCGGCATCGTTGACCGCCTTGAACGGCGTGTGCTCGACGTAGCCGACCCGAACGGCAAGCGCCACGGCGAGGATCGCCGTCGCGACCAGGATGCGCGCGCGCCGGCCGGTCAGCGGATTCCGACGATCCCGGCGCAGACCCAGTTCGACGCGCCGGCGCCGCCCCTCCAGATCCGGGAGGCGACCGCGTCCTGCTCGGCCTTGGAGGTCAGGTAGGCCGCGGGTCCGGTGCCGCCGAACAACTTCCACGTGCTGGGGATGATCTGGTAGTAGCCCGACGCGCCGGCGCTGTTGGGGGGCAGGTTCTGCCCGCCGGATTCACACAGCACGATCGCGTAGGGAATCGCCCAGCCACCGCTGCCGCCGGTCGGGCCGAGTGGATTGGGGCTGCTCGGCGCCGGAGCCTGCGCAGCGCGCCGGGCCGCGGCCTCGGCGGCCGCCTGCTGGGCTTCGACGTGCTTGATCTGCGCCTGCAGGTGCGCTCCGCGCGTTCGGCTGGCGGCGAGTGCCGATTGCTGGGCGCCACGGGCGCTCTGCAGCGCGCCCTGCTTGGACTGCAGCAGCGCGTTCATCCCGGCGACGGCGCGGACCTGGATCGCGGTCGCCTGCGTGATCTGCCGATCGGTGCCTTCCAGTTGCGCGAGCCGGGTGGCCGCCTGATCGGCTTGGGCCTTGGCGACGCGGGTGGCGGTGATCACGCTCTGCTGAGCATGCTCGGCGCGCCCCAGGAAGTCGATCTGCTCGAGCAGGTCGTTGAAGCCGCGGGCGTTGAGCACGACCGAGACGAGATCCGGCTTGGCCGATTCATAGCTTCCGACCAGCTGGCGGCCCAGCCGCGTCCGGGCGATGGCCAGCCGATGTCGCAGCAGCACGAGCCGGGCGCGCTCCTGCTTGAGCTGCCCCTGGACGCGCGCGAGCTTCGCCCGGTCGTCGGCCAACTCGCCCGAGAGGGTCGCCTCGCGGTTCTGCACGAGCGTGATCTGCGAGTCCAGTGAGGCGATCAGATGGTTCAGTGATCCGATGCTCGCCGTCAGGCTCCGCTGGCGGGCCTGCTGGGCGCTGAGTTGGGAGTGCAGCTGGCCGAGGCCGGACGCCCCCGCAGACGTGGCTGCCGCGCCGGACAGCCCCGCCAGCGCGGCGACGATCAGGAACATGAGAGTGCGAAGTCGGGTGCTCATGAATTGGAGCCCACCTGTCCGGCCCCGCCGATGGCGGCCGGCGTGGTGGACATAATCCGCGATTTGCGGGGGAATCGCGGACGGCGGCGACCTTATCAGGTCGTTATCGACGCCTCGCGGCGCCAGCGCCCAGGGGCGGTGCCGTGATGGCGCTTGAACGCCGCCGCGAACGAGAACTCCGACGCGTAGCCGAGCGTGGCGCCGATTGACGCCAGCCGGGCATCGGAGTCGCGCAGCCGCTCGCGCGCCAGCGCCATGCGCCAGTCGTTGAGGTAGGCGAGGGGCGGAACCCCCAGCAGCTCGGTGAACTGGCGGGCGAACGCCGAGCGCGAGAGCAGGGCGTGTTCGGCCAGCTCGGCAACCGTCCATTGACGGCCGGGGTTGGCGTGAAGCGCCTGCAGCGCCGGAGCGATCCGTGCGTCGCCGGATGCCCGGAACCAGCCCGGCGCGGTGGCCGCCGCAGTCGTGAAGTGCTCGCGCAGGATCTGGACGAGGGCGACGTCGAGCAACCGGTCGAGCAGCGTCTGCTGTCCGGGATCGTCGCGCAGCATCTCCCCGGCCAGGAGGTCCATCGTGGCCCGCAGCGTGCTCCCGGCGGCGGGCCGCAGCGGCAGCATCTCCGGCAACGCCTGCAGCAGGCTCTGGCACAGGTCGCCCTCGAAGCGGTAGGCGCCGCAGAAGAACGTGGCGGCGACCGGCTCGCCGGGGTCGCCGACCTCGAGGCGTCGCCCGACGCCGCTGACCGTCGCCATCGCCTCGACCAACGGGACGCACGGGGCACCCGCTTGCGAGGCGAGGTGGTGCGGGGTGTGCTCGCGGATGAGGACAACGTCGCCCGGGAACACATGCAGCGCTTCGTCGTGGTCTGCCGACCACAGGTGGGCCTCGCCCTGGACGAGTGCATGCACCGAGAGCGGCGCGCTACCGGGAAACGTCAGTCCCCACGTGCCGTGGGCGGTGGTGCTGGAGAAAGCGGCCCCTCGGGCTCGGGAGCGCTCCAGCAGATCAGTCAGAACGTCCATCGCAGAAGACGATGGCATATGTTTTCGGTGCAGTCAAGCATTGAAGCCCCGCGCCAGGTGCGATTTGATTCGTGCAGTCCAAACCAAGGAGCATCGCAATGTCACGCGCAGTCAGATACGAGGCCTACGGCGACGTCGACGTCCTGAACGTCGTCGAGGTGGAGGACCCCGTTCCGGGGCCCGGCGAGCTGCTCGTCAGGGTCAAGGCGGCCGGCATCAACCCGGGCGAGGCGAAGATCCGCGACGGCATGCTCGCCGAGCAGTGGCCGTCCACGTTCCCTTCCGGGCAGGGCTCGGACCTGGCGGGCGTAGTGGAGCACGTCGGCGATGGCGTGGCCGGGTTCGCTGCCGGCGATGAGGTGATCGGCTTCACCGACGAGCGAGCCAGCCAGGCCGAGCTGGTCGTGATTCCCGCCGAGCACGCGACGCCGAAGCCGGCGGGCGTCTCATGGGAGGTGGCCGGAGCGCTGTTCGTCGCCGGCGCGACGGCCTGGGCGTCGGTCCGCGCGGTGGGGCTGACCTCCGGTGACACCGTCGTCGTCTCCGGCGCGGCCGGCGGCGTCGGGGTGATCACCGTGCAACTTGCCCGGCGAGCGGGCGCGACGGTGATCGGCCTCGCGTCCGAGCGCCATCACGAGTGGCTGCGCGCCCACGGGGTCGTCCCGGTCGTCTACGGCGACGGCGTGGCCGATCGCATCCGTGAGGCGGCGCCGGACGGCGTGGACGCGTTCCTCGACCTGGTCGGGGGCGGCTACGTGGAGTTGGCGCTCGAGCTGGGGGTCGCGCCCGACCGGATCAACACGATCGCCGACTTCGCCGCCATCGAGAAGCACGGCGTCAAGTCGGAGGGCAACGCCGTCGGCGCGTCGGCGTCGACGCTGGCCGAGCTGGCGGCGCTGATCGATGCGGGCGAGCTGGAGGTCCCGATCGCCGCCACCTACCCGCTCGATCAGGTGCGCGACGCCTACCGCGAGCTGGCCGACAACCACACGCGAGGCAAGATCGTGCTGCAGACGTCATCCTGACGCCGGTGATCTCGTCGCCGCGAGCCGAGGCGGTCCTGGAACGGGTGCGCGCGGTCCCCGAGGGGTTCGTGCGCACCTACGGCGACGTGTCGCCGGGAGCGCCTCGCTTTGCCGGGACGGTGCTGTTTCAGTGCGATGATCCCGATGTGCCCTGGCATCGCATCGTGCGCGCCGACGGCTCGCTGGCCAAGGGCAAGCGCCAGCGCCGCCTGCTGATGGCCGAGGGCGTGCCGTTTCGCGGCGAGCGCGTGGACATGGCCGTGGCCCGGCTGCCGGCGGAGGCGTTGGACTGATGTGGATCCAGCGTGTCATCCGGCTCGGGCCCTGCCCGCGCGGCTTCCACGAAGTGACCGGCGAGATCCTCGAGCCGTTGCCGGAGCTGCGGGACATCGGCACGGGGATCCTGCACCTGTTCATCCAGCACACCTCCGCGTCGCTGGCTCTGAACGAGAACGCCTCGCCCGACGTGCTGCGAGATTTCGAGACGTGGTTCAACCGCGCCGTTCCAGACGGCGCCGATTACTGGACGCACACGCTCGAGGGCGACGACGACATGCCGGCCCACATCAAGGCGGCCCTGCTCGGTCCCTCGCTGACGCTGCCGGTGTCCGGCGGGCGGCTGGCGCTGGGGACCTGGCAGGGGATCTACCTGTGTGAGCACCGCGACCGCGGCGGGGCTCGGAGTGTGGTCGCCACTGCGTGGGGTGAGTCCGATGGGCGCGGGTAGCGCGACCCGCCAGGTCTGATCAAGCAGCGGCGGGCGGGGGTCCCCGGGGCGCCTGACCTGTTCATGGTGTTGCACCCGTCGGCGCCTACACGACAGCGGGCAACAGACGCATCGGAAACCGCTGCGTATATCGCGCGGAAGCGCGACCGCCCGGCGCAACGTCGTGATCGGTTTCGGGCCCCTGATCGCTTCAGGTTCGCCGCCAGTGGCCCGAGTTGGGGCGCCAGCCGCGCCACACCCACGCCGACTCGCGCTAACGCCCCCTCCACACCGGCGCGCGCTTCTCGGCGAACGCGGTCGCGCCCTCTTTGGCGTCCTCGGAGTCGAAGATCGGCCCGGAGATCGGCTGCTGGCGCTCGAAGAACTCGCTGTCGGGCCAGTCGAGCGACTCGTTGAGAATGCGCTTTGAGCCGATCAGGCCCAGCGGAGCGTTGACGGCGATCTGTGCGGCGAGCTCCAGCGCCGTCTCGAGCGCGTGGCCGGGCTCGGCGAGACGGTTGACCATGCCGAGCTCGTAGGCCCGCTCGGCGGACAGCGGGTCGCCGGTGAGCGCCAGCTCCATGGCCACGTTGCGCGGCAGCACGCGCGGCAGGCGCAGCAGCCCGCCACCGGCGGCGACCAGCGAGCGCTTGACCTCCGGGATGCCGAGTCGCGCACCGTTGGCGGCCACGATCAGATCACAGGCGAGCGCCACCTCGAGTCCGCCGGCCACGGCGAAGCCCTCGATCGCGGCGATCAGCGGCTTGGCGGCGGCGCGCTGGGTGATGCCGGCAAAGCCCCGGTCCTCGAACCACGGCCGCTCGCCGGTGACGAACGCCTTGAGGTCCATGCCCGCGCAGAACCCCTTGCCGGCTCCGGTGATGATGCCGACGGCGAGCCCGTCGTCGCCGTCGAGCTCGTCGAGGCCCTGGGCGATACCCGCGGCCACGGCCGCGTTGACGGCGTTGCGCTGATCCGGGCGGTTGATCGTGATGACGAGTACCTTGTCGCGGCGCTCGGTGAGTACGGCCTGTTCAGATTCGTTCATGCCACGAACAATCTCAGGTCGGGCGCGCGCTCGCCGCGCAGGACGCCGAGGTCGACCTCCACCCAGCGGATTCCGCGGGCCTCGGCGAGCACCCGAGCCTGCGGCTTGATGACCTGGGCGGCGAGCACCCCCCGGCACTCGCCGAGCGCCGGATCGAGCCGGATGCGCCCCAGATAGCGCGTGAGCTGCTCGACGGCCTCGATCCCGGCGACCCGCTTGATCTCGACCGCGATCCAGCCGTCCTCCTGGTCGCGACACATGAGATCGACGGGCCCGATGTCGGTCGCCCACTCGCGCCGCACCAGGCGAAAGCCCTCGCCGCACCACTGCGGCTGCTCGGCCAGCAGCTCCTGCAGGTGGGCCTCGACACCGTCCTTGGCGAGCGCGTGGTCGGCATCGGGTGAGCCCATCTGTAGCGTCACATCCGAGATCACCTCGTGGAGCTCGATCTGAAGCTTGTCCTCGCTGGAGCCGGCGAACTTGCGGACGATCAGCCGGGTGGGCGGGGTGCCGATTTCGTCGATCACCGTCGGCGGCGTCATCCAATTCAGCGGCTTGACGCTCTGGCCGCCGTAGTCCGACCACACCATGAACGTGCCGTCGGCCTTTGTCATCAGCAGCCGGGTCGCCTCCGCCAGGTGGGTGGTGAGGCGACCGGAGTAGTCGATCGAGCAGCGGGCGACGATCAAGCGCATCGTCGGCAGATTAGGTTTCGCCGCGGACCGATGCGGGGTCGGCGCGGCCGGATCTGCGCTACGTGCAGGTTTTCGCACGCCTATCATCGAAGGCAATGCGAAACCAGTTGCGACCCCTCTTCGATCGGATCGTCATCAAGGAGCTCGATCCGGACCGCATTCGCCGCTCCGGCCTGCTTGTCCCGGCCGGCTCAGACGAGCCGCCGCCCCAGCACGGGATCGTGCTGGCCGTCGGGCCGGGCCTTGACTGGTGGGATCAGGCCGGCATCCGAATGCCCGTCAAGCCCGGCGACCACGTCGTCTTCCCGGCCTCCGCGGGCAGTTGGATCGAGGTCGACGAGGAGCGCTTGCTCGTCTGCCGCGTTGGCGAATTGCTGGGCGTGCTCGAGCAGATCGATCGGTGTCCCGCATGCGAGGGGCGCGCCCTGGCGTCCGGTGAGTCCTGCCCCGTCTGCGGGCGCGAGGGCTCGGTCGCGTCGCCCTAAGCTGGAACCGCATTCTCCGCCCGGTTCCGGTGGATCCAGGCTAAGCGGCTGCGCTGCGCGCGGACAGGCCGCGCGGGGCGGCCGCCTCGACGCGCGCCAGCAGGTCGGAGACCTCCGCGTCGGCGCCGAGCGCGAGCGCCTGGCGGCACGCCTGCTCGCATTCGACGAGGCGATCGGTTCGGGCCAGCGCGTGGGCGTAGGTCGACCACGCTCGCCGGGACTCGGGGTCGATCTGGGTGGCGGCGTGGGCGGTCGAGACCTCGGCGCCGACATCGCCGGCCAGGTGATAGGCGAGCGCCAGGTCGAGCAGGCCCTCCAGTGACGGTCCGGCGAGGCGAGCGCGTTCGAACGCGCTGATCGCCGCCGCACGATCCATCAGCCGCAGGCGCAATCGTCCCAGCCGCTCCCAGGCGGACGCGTCGGCGGGGGCGCGGGCGGCCGCTCGCTCGGCCGCATCGGCAGCCAGGTCGAGGGCGCCCATGTCCTCGTAGATGCGCGAGGCGTAGCGCTCGGGCGTCGGGCGGTCGGTCTCGACGCGCGCCCAGTCGCGGACCGTGCGTCCCGCGGCGGGCAGGTTGCCGGCCTGCCAGAAGGAGGCTGTGAGGAGCCGCAGCACGGCGGGGTTGTCCGGCTCGGCGTCCCGCGCGTAGACGAGCCGCTGCGCGGCCAGTCCGGCGTTGCCCTCGGCGAGGGCGTGCTGAGCGGCTGTCATGAACCGCTCGACGCGGTCAGCGGCCGGGTCGGGCTGGGAGAAGTCGACGAATTGCAGCGACCCGGCGGGGATCGTCCGCACGCCGACGGCGAAGCTCACGCGCGCCCACTGCTGGGAGGCCTCCTCGTCGCCTGAGAAGTAGATCCCGGTGACCGTGCCAACGCCCCACTCGGGATAGGAGATGCAGCGCGCATAGCGGTGGACGACCGAGTGGTCGGGCACGCGCGACCCGAACGGGTCGTGCTTGGCGCGGTCGGCGGCCGCGTCGCGCTCGCGCTGCTCGTTCTCATACGCGCGCCGGCCGGCGTCTTCACGCGCCCGACGGGTCGCCGCGGCCGATGCCCTGACGGCGTTGCGGCTGACGCTGCCGCCACGCGAGGACTCCGCCAGACGCTCGAGCTCGTCCGCCGCCTCGTTGATCGCCTGCAGATGGCGCTGGTGCTCGTGACGGCGGCCGGGGGGCGCGATATCCGGATGCCACCGCTTGGCCATCCGGCGGCGCGCCAGCTGGACCTCGCGTTGATCGAAGGGCGGCTCGAGCTCCAGCAGGAGCAGGGCAGCTTCAACGTCGAGGATGCGCGGCATAGTCGATGAACGTTAGCGGGAGGACGGGGCTCACGGGCGCGCCCGGAGGACTCGCTGGGCGCTTCTTTAGCGTCCTGACGTGTAACAAGTTAGGATCAATTATACTCAAGTAGTCTCAGATGCGTCTATCGTCGACGCGTGGCCTCGTCAACGGACCGCCGCCGGGCGACGCGCCCCGCGATCCTGCTCAGCGCGACGCTGGGCGCGATGCTCGTCGGCGGCCTCGGCCTGGTGCTGTTCGTGGCGGTGATCGTGTTGCCGTCGTCCTCGGGCTCGTCCTGCTCGGACGCGGACGGGGACTCCAGTGTCTCGACGACGCTCGGCCCGCCGGGGACCGGCCGGATGGTGGGCGCCACCGAGTACGGCGGCCCCGGTGATGCACACAGCGGAACGGTCGGGGCCGCGGGTCAGAGCCTCGTCGCCCACCCCGACAGCTATGCCGAACTGGGCGGCCTGACGTTCGACACGGCGCGCGCGATGGGCGGCCTGGCCTACATGACGCCGCTGCGGATCACCTGGGGCTCGCGTTCGGCGATCGGCTACAAGCGCGACTTCGGCTTCGGCGGGCCCCCGGTGGCGGGCCGTCCGCGCGTGATCGATCTCTGGTGGCAGTTCGCGGGCGCGCTCGGCATCCCCTACGACAACGGCCTGTGGTCGGGTGCGGTGCGGGTTGAGCGCCCGCCCGCCACCGGCTCGGGGTCCGTGCTGGACCAGTCGGTCGCCCTAGCGACTGCAGTGGCCGCCGGAGGACCGGTGGCGCTGCCCAGCGGGTGCGGTCCCTCGGCGGGCACCGTGCCGGTTACCCCGGGCCGACGGGCACGGCTGTTGGCGGGTGGCATGGCGGCCGCGCCGGCCGGTGCTCCGCCGGCGGTCAAGGGGATCATCGCGGCCGGCAACCAGATCGTCGGCAAGCCGTACACGTATGGAGGAGGGCACGGAACGCCACTGGACGAGGTCGCCTCGACCTATGACTGCTCCTCGAGCGTCGAGCACCTGCTCTACGGCGGCCGCCTGCTCCCCGTGGGCTACGACGCGGCGTCGGGGACGCTCGAGTCCTTTGGCCGCCCCGGCCCCGGCCGGTGGGTCACGATCTATGCCAGCGCCGACCATGTGTTCATGTACGTGGCCGGGCTGCGATGGGACACCCACAACGCCGCCGGCTCCGACGACGGCAGTGCCGGGATCGGATGGCATCCGCTTGTACGCGACGCTGCCGGGTTCGTCGTCCGGCACCCGGTGGGACTGTGAGGGCCGCCCCGGCGACCCTGCTCGCGCTCGTCCTCGGTGGATGCGCGCTCAGCCCGGCCGCGCCACAGCGCTCGCCCGGCCGGTCGGCCACGACGGCCACGACGGCCACGAGCGCCGGGTCCGCAACCTCCACCACGCCCGTCGCCGCCGAGGCGCAGCGCACGCACGAGCTGCCGACCCCGGCGCCGCACCCGGCCGTCGCGGGAGGCTGGCGCTCGCCGACCGAGGCCGTACAGGCATTCGCGACCGCCTACGTCAACTGGAACTACCGGACGGTCGCGTTGCACCTGCACGCGCTCTCGGAGGTGAGCGTCGGCCAGGCCCGCTCGATGCTGTCGATGGCCGCCGCGCAGGTAGGTCGCGACTCGGAGCTCCGGCGCGGCCAGATCGCCAACACCGGCGCGGTGGAGGCCATTGGCCCGGTGCGCGGCCACGGCAACCAGTACGCGGTCGTTACCCGGGAGCGCACGACGGCCGCCAACACGAACGCCTATCAGGGGCTGGCCCCGGCATGGCACGTGGCGCTGGCCACCGTCACGCGCGTCCGGGGGCTGTGGGTGCTGAGCTCCTGGCAGCCGGAGAGCTGACCGAGGCTCGTCAGCCGCTTGCCGCGCGGTTCTTGAGCACCCGGCGGAAGCGACGGGGCTCAGCGCCCCGCCGCTCGTGCCCGGGTGTCATCCGGCGTATTTGACTCCGGCGAGGTAGGGGCCGGCTGTGATCAGCGCCGGCTGGCCGTTCTTGATCTGGTACAGCTTCTGGCCGGCGTTGCAGATCGCTGGTTCGGTGGGGATCGCCTTCCCGTCGCAGGTGTAGGGGTTGGCCAGGAAGTTGGGATGGTTGCTTCCGTAGTGCAGCGTCTTGAGCATGTAGCTCGAGGTCAGCTGCTTGGTCGGGGTGTGATGGAACGCCGCCCAGATGTTCATGACGCTCGACAGGCCGGCGAGCGCGGGAGAGTCGATCGGCATCTTGGGCGACGTGTACTTGCCGAGGATCGCCTTGGCCAGCGTCGCATCCGGCGAGCTCGAGGCGAACAGGTCCTCGAACGGCTGGAACCAGTACATGCCGTTGGCCGCGCCGGCCGTCGCCTTGATCACCGGCGGAGCCGAGCACGGGTCGATGGCCATGATCGGCTTGGTGTTGCCCAGGCTCTTGAGCGCCGAGAGGATCGCCACGCACTGCGACGGACTCTCGATCTCCACCACGTCGGGGCTGA
>DATAUL010000328.1:0-3464 GCA_036268255.1 Solirubrobacteraceae bacterium
AGGACCGTGTCCTCGATCTTGCGCGCCAGCGTGAAGTCCTTGTCGGTGATGCCCCCCGCCGAGTGCGTGGCAAGCTTGACCCAGAGCTTGCCCCAGGTGACGCTCAGATCGGCGTGATGGCCGGCGGCCTCGCACAAGTAACCGACCTGGTTGACGGCCATCAGAGTCGTGGGCCAGCCATCGGTGTTGTACTTGCGCCGGATCCAGCTGCCCTCGTGATACCAGCTGTCGAGGCCGAGCTCGGACAGCTTCGCCGGGATCTCCTCGTCGGTGTAGGTGCGCTCGTCGCTCATCGTCCGATCATATGCCCCGCGTAGCCGGAGTCGACCCCGGAACCGTCTCCTTCGACCTGTGCGTACTGCAGGACGGCGAGCCGGTCGTGGAGCAGGTGTTCGAAACCGGCTCGCTCAGCGCGGACAGCGCCCCGCTGCTGGAGGCGCTCGCGCGCCACGGGCCGTATGACCTCGTCTACGGCCCGAGCGGGTACGGCCTGCCGCTGGTCGCCGCCACCGACGTCGGCGAGCGCGAGCTGGCCGAGATGGTGCTCGTGCGCCCCGACGAGCGCCGGACGGACTCCGGGGTCGGCGGCATGCGCTCGCTGCTGCGGACGCTGGCGGGCAGCGGCCTGCCGGTCGTCTTCGGTCCCGGAGTCATCCACCTGCTGTCGGTCCCGCCGCATCGCAAGTACAACCGGATCGACATGGGGACCGCCGACAAGGTGTGTGCGGCGGCGTACGCGATCGTCGACCAGTCGGCCCGGCGAGCGATCGAGCTGCGCGACACGTCGATGGTGATGCTCGAGCTGGGCGGCGCCTTCGCAGCGGCGCTGGCGATCGCCGGCGGGCGGATCGTCGATGGCGTCGGCGGGTCCTCGGGGCCGCTCGGCGTGCGCGCGGTCGGAGCGCTCGACGGCGAACTGGCCTACCTGTTGGGACCGTCGCTGCGCAAGAGCACGCTGTTCACCGGGGGCGCGCTCGCTCCCCGCGGCGCCGGCCTCGACCTCGCGGCGTCGTGGCACTCGCCGGCTCACGCCGAGGGATGGGCGGCGCTGCTCGAGGCCGCCGCGAAAGCTGTCAGGGCGCTGACGGTCAGCGTTCCGGCTCCACACGAGATCGTCGTCTCCGGGCGCCTCGCCCGCCTGCCCGATCTGGTCGCAACGCTGACTGCTTCGCTGGACGACGTCGCGCCGGTCGTTAGGCTGGTTCCTGGTGCCGCCAGCGCGGCGGCCCATGGCGGTGCGCTGCTCGCCGATGCACTGGTCGGCGGCGGAAACGCGCCTCTCGCCGACGTCCTTTGGCTCCGCGAATGCAGCGGGAGCGCACTCGATCATCTCCGCGTCGCGGGGTCCGAGACGATCGCGCTCGGCTAACCGACACTCCGCTTTCGGGTGACACACCGGATGTGTGTGTCACATTACCCACCGCGAGGTTGTTCGGTTCGCCCTCGAATGTTAGGGTGGCCGCACAGCCAACTGTTTCCTTGGATCGAAGGAGAGCGATGTGAGCGGAACCGCCCAGAAGGTAACTCGTATTGGCGATGAGCCGGGTCTGGCCAAGCAGAACGGGACCACGATCGGTCGCGTCATGGGCAGCGGCAACGTCGGACACGCCGAGGAGGGATCCGACGGTCGCATGCACGCCACGATCCGGATCAATGAGGACGAACTGATCTTCGACCCCGGGATCCTCATCATGCCGCACGGGGGCATCCTCGACCTCGACCTCTACAACGACGACAAGAACACGCACTGCGCCGTCTTCCCCAGCAACGGCCACACGCAGTTCATCTGGATGGTGAACTCGTCGC
This sequence comes from Solirubrobacteraceae bacterium, assembly GCA_036268255.1. Lineage (GTDB taxonomy): Bacteria > Actinomycetota > Thermoleophilia > Solirubrobacterales > Solirubrobacteraceae > Palsa-465. The sequence goes on from DATAUL010000328.1 coordinate 1,807, forward strand.
ACGGCACGGCGACCCTCGAGCTCGACGGCCCGGGCCAGTACTTCTATGGCTCCACGACCGGCAACGACGAGGGCCGGGGGCTGACCGGGTCGATCGTCGTCAGCGGGGACACGCCGCCTGAAGCGAAGCTCGACCGCCCGGCCCAGCCGCAACCGTAGAGAGGAGCTACCGATGGCAACGTATGTAGAAGCAGGGCACGCCAGCGATTACACGAACCTGAGCGATACGGTCGGCAAGGCTCCGGCGGTTACCAAGGGCCTCGGCTACGACCGCATTCTCAAGGCCCGCGAGGCCGAGCCGCACAACTGGATCACGTACTACGGCGGCTATGACGGGCAGCGCTACAGCCTGCTGGACCAGATCAACGCCTCCAACGTCAAGAACCTGACGCCGGCGTGGGTCTTCCAGGCCGGAACGGTGGGCATGCAGTCGGGCGCGGGTACGTATTCGATGGAGGCCTCCCCGATCGTCGTCGACGGCGTCATGTACCTGACCGGGTATGACGGTTGGGTGTGGGCCATCAACGCGGCAACCGGTCAGGAGCTGTGGCGCTACAAGCATGCGTCGCCGTACGACATCTCGCTGTGCTGCGGAAACGTGAACCGCGGATGCGCGGTGGCCGAGGGCAAGGTGTTCGTGACCACGCTCAACGCCCACGTGCTGGCGCTTGACGCCGAGACCGGCAAGGTCGTCTGGGACAAGGTGTACGGCGATGTCCGGGCCGGGGAGAGCGCGACGGTCGCGCCGCTGATCGTCAAGGACATGGTGATCGTCGGCAGCTCCGGTGGAGAGTTCGGGGTGCGCGGCCACGCCGACGCCTTCAAGCTCGAGAACGGCGAGCGCGTGTGGCGCTGCTACATGGTGCCCAAGCCGGGCGAGCCGGGCTCGGAGACGTGGCCGGCCGACGGCGACGCGTGGCAGCGGGGCGGGGCGAACTGCTGGACGACCCCCACCTACGACGCGCAGCTCAACCGCCTGTACTTCAACACGGGCAATCCATGCCCGGACTTCGACGGAGACGTTCGCCTGGGCGACAACCTGTACACCGACTCCGTCGTCGCGGTCGATCCCGACACGGGAAAGATCCTGGACCACTACCAGTACACCCCGCACGATGTGTGGGACTACGACTCGACGATGGAGAACATCCTGTTCGACCTCGACGGGAAGAAGCTGTCGGCGCACTTCGACAAGAACGGGTACCTGTTCATCCTCGATCGCACCGACTGCTCGCTGGTCCGGGTCGTGCCCTTCGTCGATCGGATCACCTGGGGCGAGATCGACGCCAACGGCAAGGTGACGGCCACGGTCTTCCCCGACAAGGAAGGGGATCCGGTCCACTTCTGGCCGGGACCGGCCGGCGCCAAGGAGTGGACGCACGCGGCCTACAGCCCCAAGACCGAGCTGCTGTACTGCCCGGTGCAGGACATCGGCGCGACGGCAACGCGGCGCCGCCGGGAGTTCAAGGAGAGCATCCCGTACTGGGGCGCGGGCGTCGCCGTCGACGGCGAGGACGTCGCCGGGTCGATCAGCGCGTTCGATCCCAGGACCGGCAAGGAGACGTGGCGCTGGCGTCACGAATATCCGATGTGCGCGTCGGTGCTGGCCACGGCCGGCGACCTCGTGTTCGCCGGTGAGCCCAGCGGCAGGTTCAATGC
>DATAUL010000329.1:0-4272 GCA_036268255.1 Solirubrobacteraceae bacterium
TCATCTGCACGCCCCGGCCGCTCGCCGGATTGGAGCTGATGGACTCAAGCGGCGCCACGGCTGCGGTGCTGCCCGAGCTGGTCGCGCTTCAGGGGGTGGAGCAGAGCCGCTTTCACCATCTCGACGTGCAGGGCCACACGCGCGCCGTGCTCGCCGAGGTGGTCGAGCTGGAGCGCGATCCGTCGCGGCTTGGGCTGAGCGATGACGTGCTGGAGGGCGTGCAGCGGCTGCTGCAGGCGCCGCTGGCCAACGAGCTGACCCGCGGGCAGGCGCTGCGCTTCGGCGCGCTGTTGCACGACATCGCCAAGCCGCAGACCCGCGACGTGACCGCGCAGGGGCGGATCACGTTCATGGGCCACGACGAGGCCGGCGCGCGGATGGCTGCGGAGATCCTCGGGCGGCTGCGCGCGTCTGACCGGCTGCGCGAGTACGTGGCGGCTCTCACCCGCCATCACCTGCGCCTCGGCTTCCTCGTCCACGAGATGCCGCTTGAGCGCCGTGCCGTCTACGACTACCTGCGCACCGTCGCGCCCGTGGGGGCCGACGTGACCCTGCTGAGCGTCGCCGATCGCCTGGCGACCCGCGGCGACAACGCCGACCGCGCGATCGAGCTGCATCTTGAGCTGGCGCGCCAGCTGCTGCCCGAGGCGCTGGCGTGGACGGCCGATCCGCCGCGTGCGCCGGTCCGCGGCGACGACCTCGCCCGGGCGCTCGGGATCAAACCCGGACCGCTGATCGGCACCCTGCTGGCCGAGCTCGAGGCGGCGCGCTTCAGCGGCGAGGTGCACACTCGCGAGCAGGCGATCGAGCGTGCCCGGCAACTGCTGAACGCTCTAAGCTGAGCGCGATGCGCGACCCCGACTGCCTGTTCTGCAAGATCGTCGCCGGCGAGGTGCCCTCGCAGCGGATTGCCGAGGACGAGAAAACCGTCTCGTTCATGGACATTAACCCGGCCACGCGCGGCCACGCGCTCGTGATTCCCAAGGAGCATGCCGTCAACCTGCTGGAGATCGAGCCAAGTGACCTGACGGCCGTGGCCCTGGCCGCCCAGCAGCTGGCCAAGCGCGTTCCCGCGCGGCTCGGAGCCGACGGAGTCAACCTGATCAATTCGTGCGGCTCGGCGGCCTGGCAGACCGTGTTTCACTTCCACGTCCACGTCATCCCGCGCTATGCCGACGACCCGCTGAAGCTCCCGTGGACGCCCGCGCCGGGGGACGCCGACGAGATCGCCGACGCCGCGTCGGCGCTGCGCTGAGTCACCGCCGGGTCGACCACCCGTTGATCGCTTCCCCGATCGGTCCTGTGCCTGGTAGGTTTTCGCCCTGAGATCGGGGCCGCCGGGCTCCGATCCCCCATCCACGGGGGACTCCGAGCCGGAGGAGCAACATGGCAACGGGAACGGTGAAGTGGTTCAGCGACGACAAGGGCTTCGGCTTCATCACGCCCGACGACGGAGGTCGCGACCTGTTCGTCCACTACACGGGCATTCAGGACGACGGCTACCGGTCGCTGGCTGAGGGAGCGAAGGTCTCCTATGAGGAGGAGGAGGGCCCCAAGGGCCCGAAGGCAGTCAACGTCGCAAAGCTCTAGGCCGTAGACCTCACCGGCTCGAGTCGCTCACTTCGTCCGAGCCGCCAGCGGGCTGCTTGTCGCCGGCTGCAACGCCGCGCGCAACTGTCGACCCCCCGGTCGTGTTGAATGAGGACGATGAAACGACTCCTGCTGGTACTCGCAGCTTCCCTGGTCGCCGCCGTGCTCGCGGTCGCCCCCGGCGCGGCTTCGGCGAAGATCGTCGAGCTGGGCCAGACCTCCACGCCACTGGCCGCGCCAGAGTGCCCCAAGGGGGTCTCGGCGTCGCAATGCTTCATCATCCTCACGCGGACCACCGCCGTGCAGACGACCAGTGACGGAGTCGCCTATCCGACCAAGGTCAAGCGCGCCGGCTGGATCGTCGCCTTCAGCTTGGGGCTCTCGCGGCTGTCGACCGATGCCACGACCGAGCGCAAGTTCCTGCACACGCTCGACCAGGCCTACGGCGGCACGCCCCAGGTGGCGCTCACGGTGCTCCGGCCCGGTCCCAAGAACAGCTTCACGGTCGTCTCCCAGAGCGGAACCCTGCACCTGATCCCGTTCCTCGGCCAGGTCCTCCAGGAGCCGCTCTCGCTGCCGCCGACGTTCAAGACGATGACGCCCCTCGCCGTCAAGCCGGGAGACGTGATCGGGCTCACCGTGCCGACGTGGGCGCCGGTCCTGACCTACAACCTGAACGCCTCGAAGTTCGCGTATCGCCAGAGCCGAAAGGCCAACTGCAAGAACTCGGCCACCTCGAACACCGCGCAGACGAAGGTGGGTCAGAGCGAGCAGTACCTCTGCAGTTACACGGGGACCCGCGTCCAGTACAGCGCGACCGAGGTCCTCAACGCTCCGTATCCCAAGACGTACGTGCACGGCCCTCGCCAGCCCTGACGGCGCGCGCTGGGTGGGTTGCTAGCAGGCGCCGGGGTTCTGCTGGCAGAACGCCGAGCCGAGTCCGGCGCCGCCGTTGGTTCCGGTGCCCCCGCCGGTGGTGGGGGTCCCGGCGCCGCCCGAGGGCGTCGTCGCCGAGCCGGCGGACGTCGTCACAGGGGCGGCGGGCGTCGTGGCAGAGCCCGCGGAGGTTGTCGTGGGCGCGGCGGGCGTCGTGGCCGAGCCCGAGGAGGTTGTCGTCGAGCTGGAGCTGGAGCTCGAGCTGGAGCTGGAGACTGCGGCCGCGTTGGCGGTCGAGGTGGGCACGGTGAACGCCGGCGCGCCGGAGATGTCGGGCGTGGAGGAGCCGCCACCGCCGCACGCCGTCAGGCCCACGCTCAGCGCGAGCGCGGCGAGTACCGCCGGGAGGCGCATCCGACGGCGAACGCGGGGCTCAAGCATGCCCACGGAGCGTCAGGAGCCGAGGGGCTCCATGCGCCGACCGCAGACCGGGCAGTCGTTGAGATCCTTGGGCGCGAGCTGGTCGCACCAGTTGCAGAAGCGCAGGTTCTCGACCGCCCACGGAAGCTCGGAGGGGGTGGGTGCGAGGGGCAGCAGCATCGCCACGACCTCCAGCTCCTCGCCGGTCTCACGGTCGAGGTAGATCTCGTCGGGCTCGGCTTCGAGGATGATCTCGCGGCCGGTTGAGGGCGTGCGCATGCGGTACTTCTGGCGGGACCTCATGGCGGCCATGCTACCAGCGGTCCTGACCGAGAGACGGCAGTGCCGTCCACGGCGCAGGGATGCCGTGGCCTTAGATAGAGTGCCGCCCGGAGAAGATGCTGCCAGCGTTCGTTCGAGTTCCCCGGAGCCTTGCCGCCGTCGCGCTCAGCGCGCTCGTCGTGGTCGTGCTCGGGGGCTGTGCGGTCAAGCATCCCACGACCAACGTGGTCCAGGGCAAGGTGCTGTTCACGTCGAAGTGCGGCTCCTGCCACACGCTCGCTCACGCCAACACGAGCGGCACGACGGGACCCAACCTCGATGACGTGTTCGCCCGCGACCGGGTCGACGGCGTCAAGAGCACGTCGATCCAGGGGCTGGTCAGCTACTGGATCCAGTACCCCAACGATCAAGGCGTGATGCCGGCCGGGCTGTACAAGGGACAGGATGCCGAGGACGTGGCCTCCTACGTGGCCGCCGTGGCCGCAAAGCCGGGCAAGGACACGGGCCAGCTGGCGAGCGCCGGCGGGGTCACCGGCACGACTCCGGCGGCCGGCAAGCAGGTGTTCACGGGGGTCGGTGGCTGCGGCAGCTGCCACGTGCTCGCCGACGCCGGCACCACTGGCGTGACCGGCCCCAACCTGGACAAGGACCTGAAGGCCAATTGCGCCACCGCCCAGTCCAAGCAGGCGCGCGGCAACTCGCTGGCGCAGTGCATCCACACGGCGATCGTCAAGCCCTACGCCTACATCCCGGCGGGCTACAAGGCGGGGGTGATGCCGTCCAACTTCGGCACGACGCTGAAGCCGAGCGAGATCACGGCGCTCGTCAACTATCTGAGCAAAGCGGCCAAGTAGGTCAAGCCGTCAGGCCGCCGGCGTGGTGTCGCCGGCGCGCTCACGCAGACGCTGCGCCAGCTCGTCTCCGCGGCCCGCGGCTACGGCCCGAGCGGCCCGGCGGTCGTCAAGCTCGAGGCCATGCTGGCCGGCGTAGTCCAGCAACGCCTGTCGCTGCTCGTGCTCGCGGGCGACGCGGAAGAACAGCCAGCAGAACAGGCCGATCGTCAAGAGGCTCTCCTCGACCATCATCAGCCCGCCGGCGGCAACC
>DATAUL010000330.1:0-5985 GCA_036268255.1 Solirubrobacteraceae bacterium
GCCACCCGCGGCCACATCCGCATCCAGTTCCTCTCCGAAGCCATCCTCCTCGGACTCCTCGGCGGCGTCGTCGGCGTTGCCGTCGGTGCCATAGCCACCGCCGTCTACGCCCACACCAAACACTGGGCCACCATCATCCCCACCGAAGCCTGGGCCGGCGGCATCGCCGCCTCCCTCATCATCGGCGCGGTCGCCGGGCTCATCCCTGCCCTCCGCGCCGCACGCCTCTCACCCACCCAAGCCCTCTGGTCAATCTAGCCCACCGACCGGACACATCTGATCAAAACCACGCGCCGAGAACGTGCCTGGACGAACCAAGCCTTGCCCGGATCGAGCCACGGCCGGGTCAGCACGGGCGATGCCCGCGCGAACAGAAAGGCGGGTCGCGACCCTGCATTCCCGCGTCGCCCTCCGTTTCGCCAATAGCTGGTTCGTCGCAAAGCAAGCGCCAGCGTGAGCTCGTGAAGGCCGCGGCCGAGGGCGCCTCATCGGGCGCGCTGGCGGCCCTGATCGCCCCAGTCAGCGGGTTTCTAGCGAAACTTCTTGGTCAACCTGCCGAGGAGCTAGGCGGTTGGGCGGCCGACACGATTTCGTTTCGACGGTGGCAGTCGCGCGTGAGAATGCTGGCAAGGGCTAAAGAGATGCTTTCAGAGGCGGGAATGGACGCGGGGGGAAGTCCCCCTTCGCCTGCTCATGCCCATTCTCGACAAAGGAGCGAACGAGGATCGATCCGAAATGGAGGAGCGCTCCGCGCGCGGAGTGGGTCTCTCGTGTTCGCTCGAGACATACTCGTGCCGCAAGCGAAGCAGGACCTTGCGAACAAACCTTCTGCTTGGCCCGGTGAGTGCAGAACGCCGCGCACCCTTGGACGGAACTCGTGCTGCTCGTCCGGTGCGATAGCCCGCGTGGAGCGTTTCCGAGCGCCCGCTTCCGCTCGGTGGGCGGGAGCGGTGTGCCGTAAGGCGATCCTGCCCTGGGACGACCACTGACGTCGGCGAGGCGGTTGGCGGCCGGCCGGGGCCCTCGGCCGATCTGTTCCGCCAGCCGAGGATGATCCCTTCCGGATCGCGGACGTTGCCCCCATCTTCCATGCGTTGGATCGTCATGCGCTCGACGGGGCTCGCCGGCCCGCGCGGGACGGCCTGGCGGACCAGGTGGTCGCCTTCGGGGACGTTCGTCGCCCGGCCGGCGGCCTCGGCGTAGCCGCAGCGGCGGGCAGGTCGCCGCCCAACTCGTGCAGGTGGCCGTGGGTCGAACCAGCGGCGCCGACCCCGGTGTAAGCCTTCAGGGGGTGTAGGTGAAGCTGTCGGCTGAGCGGGGCGCGGAGGTCAAGCCGGTCACGGTGACCGTCACCGTGACGCGGCCGCTGGCGTGTGCGGGAGCGCGGGCGGTGCAGGTTGTGTGCGAGCGACACCGGGTGCGCAAGGCGGTGAAGCGCCCGAACCGCACGATCGTCTGCCCGCGGGCGCTGGCGAACCCGGTGCCGGTGATAGTGACCAGCGTGCCGCCGCGGTCGCGGCCACGCGCGGGGCCGATGGTGGTCACCGTGGGAACGCGCCGGACGGCGAGCGTTAGCCGACGGCGCAGGGCCGGGAGCTTCTTGAGCGCACCTTTGACCTCGACTGTGAACTTATAGGTTCCTAGATGGCGCGAGACGCCGGTGATGCGCCCGCTGCGGGTGAGGCGCAGCCCGACGGGCAGCCGGCCGTGCACGAGCCGCCAGCGTAGTGGGGGGCTGCCGAGCACGGCGAACACGCCGCTGGAGTAGCGCCGTCCGAGTCCGGCCCCGGGCAGCGAGCGGGTCGTGATCTGCATCGGGGGGGCCACGGTCAGTGCACGCGGGGAGCGCAGCCCGGTCGCCGGTCCCGCCAGGATCGCAAACGGTTCCATCGCGAACGACGTGTGGTACTCGTTGACGCCCCCGAACTCGTTGGCCACATAGAGCTCATCGCCGGCGTCAACGTCAAGACCCTCGGGGTTGTTCACCTGCGCCAGCGGGTTGAAGGTCCGGAAGCCAGGCGACACGTCGCCGAACGGCCCCGTCTGGTAGTACTCGGTGATCGACTGGCCGTAGAGATTTGACACGATCAGTACTTGACCCCGGGCGTCTTGGGCGAGCCCGACGGGTCCATTCAGCAAGGTGTCGGGTCCGCTGATCTGCGCCAGCGGCGCCACGTCGCCGCTGGCGTTGGCCGGGAACTCCGACAGGCTGTTGTTGGCCAGGTCGCTGACCCACAGGTGGCCCGTGGCGTCGATCGTGACCGCCGAGGGCTGGCGGAGCCCGGTCAGGAGGCCGCCGATCGTCTGCACCGGCACCTGGTTGCCGTTGGCCCCGGCGGCGTACACGGTGACCGTGCTCGCCCCCTCGTTGGCGACATACAACCGTCCGGCCGAATCCAACGCCATGCCCGCCGGCAAGGCGAGGCCGGTGAACGGGCCTGAGATCACCCGCGTCGGCGTCGCGGTCCCGCTCGCGCCGGCGGTGTAGTAGTTCACCGAGGCCGTATTCCCGTTGGCCACGTACAAGCCGCCTGTGGCGTCGAGCACCAAGCCGTCGGGGCCGTTGAGCTGGCTCAGGGAGCCGCTCAGTGTGACCGTCGGCGACGCGTTCCCGCTCGCCCTCAGGGCGTAGGCGCGCAACACGCTGTTGGTCGCATCCGACACCCATATGCCGGCCAGCGGGGTTGGATTGATCGTGACCGTGTACGCCCGGCTGGTCGAATGTCCCGCCGAGTCGCTGACCGACACCGTGAAGCTGAAGCGTCCGGGCGTCTGCGGGGTACCGATCAGCACCCCACCAGGTTCCAGCACCATTCCTGGCGGCAGCGCCCCCGCCGCCACCGACCACACAAACGGTGCGCTACCCGCGACCGCGTCCAGCTGCATCCCGGACACTCCCGCCCACGCCTCCCCCGCCGTCCCCGGCGGCAAGAATGGCTCAGCGATCGCGAACGGGGTCCACCACCACGTGTCACCGAGAACGTTGAGCCCGTTCAGCCGCCCGTGCGTGCCGCCGAACAGCAGCAGCTGATTGAAAGCCGCGTCGTATCCGGCCACCGGATCAGCCCGAGGCGGGATTGACTTAGCCGGCGCCTGGAGGGTCCAGGTTGACCCCGACCACGTCCACACGTCACCAAGGTACGTGCCGATGTCGAGGTTGATCGCCCCCAGGCCACCGACGAGCAGCATCTGCCCGGTCGCGGGGTCGAAGACCAGCGGAGCGCCTTCGCGTGGGCCCGGGCTGATGGCCGGATGCAACTGCACCCAGTTCGCACCGGTCCACCTCCATGTGTCATTGAGGGTGGCGAGACCAGTAAGACCTTTGTGTTCACCCCCGAACATGACGAGCTGTTGAGTGGCCGGATCCCACGCCATCGACTCGTCGTAACGAGCGGCGGGGACCGTCGCCGGCGCGAGCTGCTGCCAGTTCGAGCCCGTCCACGCCCATGTGCTCGCGCTGTAGCCACCGCCGGTGGGGCCGTAGCCGCCGAACATGACGATCTGCTTGATCGCCGGGTCGTAGGCCATCGCCGCTCCGTCCAGCGGCGGCGGGCTTGTGACCGGGTGCAGCTGCACCCAATTCGTGCCGTTCCAATTCCACGTGTCGTTCGGAGCGCCAACCGCTAAGCCACTGAAGAGGATGAGCTGACCCGTCGCTTCGTCGTACGCCATCATCGCCTGCGTTCGAGGGGAAGGTGCACTGGTGGGGTGCGCTTGCTGCCAGCTCAGCCCCGCCCAGAGCGACGTGTCGGCCAGTAGCTCATTCGAGGAGTTCTGCCCGCCGAACATCACGAACTGCTTCGTGGCCGCATCATATGCAGCGGCCGCGCCGACCCGAGCCGTCGCGGACCCCACCGGCACCCACGTCGGGGCCGAGGTTGCCGCCGCCGCGCGAGCCGCGCCCACCGATGCCGCGGTCAACGCCACAAGCGCCAAGACAGCCGCCATGATCAGCGCTCGGCCCGCGACGCCCGCGGTCCGGTGAGGCGCACGAGCCGTCATCGTGAGCCACCAGGATGCGGTGAGCGACGCGCACGACCTGCACCATCCAAGCGACTGCGAGCAGGCATGGACGCCCCTTCCTAGTCGTAGGAGGGCGATCCGGCCGGCACACCCCATAGAGTCGCCGACTCTCCTTTATCCCGCCCCGAAAGTCAAGCCCCGAGGCGATCGCGCGAGCCACCCCAACCGGCCTCGCTCACCGGCAGCATCACACGTCCCCGCCAATCAAGCGTCTGCGCCGCGCCACACGACGGCCGTGGGCGAGCTGCGCTGACGCGCAGCGGCGCCGTTGCCATGTGCCTGACCCGGCGCTCCGCCGAGTGTCGCTACCTGGTGGAGCGGAAGCGTCACAGCGTCGATTCGAGCCGCCTCCGGCTCTCGTTCCCGAATAGCAGCGACACTCGGCTGGGCGTGCACGGCCGCCCCGTCACTCGCCAAGACGGCCCTCTCCTCGAGACGCCCGCTTCCAACTGGACGGCAGCCTCGGTAACACGTCGAGAACGCAAACGCAAAGCCAGTAGCGGATCGGCTTCCTTCCCTCCTCGCCAGAAGCAAGGTAAGCCGTCGCCGCCGCAGACCGCCGCGACGCGTAGGCACTGGCGCTTTTAGCGTCAGGCAAGGCCACCGAGCAGTGTGATCGCAATGCGCGAAATGCGAGCGTGAGCCGGCTCGCCTGTCGTGGCGTACCGCGCCTCGTCCAAAGGAGCAGCGTGCGACCTGTCCCGACGCCTCGGATTCACGCGAACTCACAAGCGACCGTGTCACACAGGCGCTGAGCGGTGGGACGAACACGCATGCAGACGCGGAGTTGATCGCTGAGCTCGAGGCTGACCCTGGTTCGTGATAGCGGATGCGCGGGGGCGGGTCCACGCCGGGTGCGAGATCTCCTTAGACTCGGGCACCGCGGCCGGAGCTGTAGCCGTTCCCGATTGCCGCCTTCCGCATCGAGTTAGGGGGAGCTGCTCGGGGCCGTATGGCGCCGGAACGCCGTAGTAAACCGCGCCTGTCGTGTCGTCCCGCCGGCGGTTGATCCCCCGAGGCCGGAGCAATAGGCTGGAGCTCAGCGATCACTAAGGAGGCGATGTGACGACTCTGCTCTTGACCTGTCGCGTGCCGGATTACAGCGCGTGGCGACCGCTGTATGTAGAGAGTATCTCGCACATCCCAGAAGTCCTTGCTTGGCGAGTCTGGCACGGAGAGGACGACCCAAACTTCGTCGTAATCGAGGAGAGGTATGAGTCGCGTGCGTTCGCTGAGAATCTTCTGAACAGTGATGAGATGCAAAAGGAGATGGCCGCGCACGGTGTCTCGTCGGTGCAGGCCTACTTCCTGAAGGAGGACGGGTCGGGTTCGCGCTAGACGGGCTCGTCACCGCCGAATAATTCCGCTTGGTGCGCATCGGATCTTGTAGTCGGCTGGCCCCATCCCGTCCAGAGCAGCAGTCACGCCGCTCGACTCAACGCTCGGAATCACGTCAATCCGCAGGCGCACCACGGCGACGCGGCGGTCAGAATTTGCCTATGCGGCGATGGCCGCAGGCCTGCTCCATCCTCCGCGTAGTTCGCGTCTCAGGAAGGTCGTGGCCGAGCGGAAGGTCGTTGCCGAGCCGCGCCAGGTCGAAAGCACCTCCCGTCAGCTCATGGGGAGGATTTCGCAGCCGTATTGGCGAGCGATGTCGGGGGCGTTGCGTGGTGGGGTGACGTCCCGTGGGGGTGGCGTGAGCGCTCGCGCGGGTACGCTCATGGCTTCGATGAGCGCCTCGATGCCGGCGGGCGTGAAGAGGTAGAGCACGTGGGCGCCGTCGGGACCGGCGGTCCACTGGTGCGGGATGTCGCGGGGTCCGAGCAGGTAGGTGCCTGCGGGCGCGTCGATCGTGTGCTCCCCGACGGTGAATGTGGCGTGGCCGTCGATTACCCAGAATCCCTCGTCCTCGCGGTGATGGACGTGCAGCGGTGTGCGGTAGCCGGGGGCGACGGTGATCTC
>DATAUL010000331.1:0-15528 GCA_036268255.1 Solirubrobacteraceae bacterium
GGTCGACCACCGCGTCGGGCGCCTCCGGGCCTCCTCTCGTCCCTGGGGCGACGCGCAGGATCGTGACCGGGCTGCGGCTGACGTCGCCATTGGCGTCGAAGCGGACCCGGCCGATCAGGCCGTCGGGGAGGTCGGTCGCGAACAGCGCGCGGCGCACGGAGGCGCGAGTGCGAGCGCACGCCCGTCGCGATGGACCTCCAGCGGTCCGAGGATCCTAAACTGCAGCGCGCTGGACAAACCGCAACTTTATCTGCCGCGAGCGCCTGTCGGCGTCTTATCAGCGCCCGTCAGCGACCGGTAAGCGCCTGCCGGGAGGGTGAACCCCATGACAGGCAAGATGCTCCTCGCGGCAGGCCTGCTCACCGTGGCGGCGCTGGCGGGGGCGCCGGCGGCGCAGGCGACGTTCCCCGGGCGCGATGGCTCGCTGGTCGTGGAGCGGATGGTCGGCAACAAGCAGCCCGATCTGTTCCTGATGCGCCCCGACGGCACCGGCGCTCAGCGGCTCACGGCGTCCGGCGCGTGGGAGGAAAAACCGGAGTGGTCGGCCGACGGCGCCCAGATCATGTATTCGCGCTGGCGGCCCGTTACCCACCAGCCGGGCGTGTTCGACATCGGGCTCTCGGCCATGGATGCCAGTGCGAGGCACCAGCGTGTGATCGTGCCTCCCTCGCCCCGCGACGTCGTCACCCAGGACTGGTCTCCCGACGGCCGCCGCATCCTGCTCGAGATCGCCACCGGACACCCGAACGGGCGGCAGGGACACGGAGCCCGCCAGAGCGACCTCGCCGTGGTCGACGCCGACGGCTCGCACTTCCGGCGGCTGACCCGCACGGCAGCGATCGAGTCCATGGCGGTGTGGTCGCCCGACGGCAAGCGGATCGCATTCGCCAGCGATCGGCAGGTGAAGGGGAAGGAGGACCTCCCGCGCGGCGGTCGCGCGTTTGAGATCTACACGATGTCGGCAAACGGGATCGACATTCGCCGGATCACCCACAACCACGTGCCCGACCTGTACCCGACCTGGCAGCCGCTGCGGCCGTGGTGTCCAGTCGTACCACCGATGAAAGGAACCCAGTCATGCGTAGACGCTCGTTGATCACCGCGGTCCTGGTCCTCTGCTTGACCGTTGCAGGAGCGACGTTCGCCACGGCGAAGGGCCCGGCCAAGCATCACACCCGACGAACGCTGACCATCTACACGGTGACTCCGAAGGATGGACTCGCCGTGCTTCCGGGACAGGCCGGCACGTTCAGCCTCGGCGACCGGGTCGCCTTCTCCGACGACCTGTTCACCTCCAAAGGCGGCACGACGCTGGGTACCGACGGCGGGGCCTGCACCGTCACGCGCGTGACCGATGCCGCGACGGGTTCCGGCACCCTTCTCTGTGTGGTCACCTTCTCGCTGCCCGGTGGCGCCATCGAGACGCAAGCGCTGAACACCCTCACGAACGGCGGCTTCAGCGGGACCCAGGCCGCCTCCATCACCGGCGGGACCGGCACGTATCGACACGTGAGCGGCCAGTTGTCGATCCAGTTCCTCAGCCCAACGGAGGCGACGATCACGTTCCAGTTCTGAACCGAACCGCGGTCAGCGCGACCAGCTCGGGGTGCTCGATGTAGTTGTTGGTGGAGTCGATCACGCGGGGCATCAGGATCTTGCCGTCGGGCAGCGACAGGTCCTCGAATACCTGCCACTCGTGCTCGTGACGGGGGTCTGCGCCCTCCAGCACCAGGCCGTCGGGCCTCGCGATTACCGCGACTGCGCAACCATTTGGGCCCTGACCGGGGTTGTATGGGGTGATGGCCCGCGCTTACGCCGACTTTGACCAGTTCGTCGCCGCGCACGTCGACGACCTGCTGCGGACCGCGTATCTGACCGCCTGGGACGAGGCCGAAGCCGAGGACCTCGTCCAGGAGTGCTTGTTCAAGGTCGCTCGGCGCTGGCCCCGGGTTCGCTTGATGGACCAGCCGCGAGCGTACGCCCGGAGAATCCTCATCAATCTCGCAACCGATGGGGCTCGCGAGCGGGCTCGGCGCCGTGTGGAGCTCGACCCGCCACCGCCTGGCGCCGCCGAGCGTTCGGTCGATCCACTCGCGGCACTCGACACCCACGTCGAGCTGGTCGAAGCGCTCAGGCTGCTTCCGCCCCGCCAGCGCGCCGCACTCGTCCTTCGCTACTTCCACGACTTGACGGAGTCCCAGGCAGCCGAGGTCCTCGGCTGCTCGCCGGGCACGGTCAAAAGCAACACCTCGCGCGGACTCGCGCGGCTGCGCGAGGTGTCTGACCTATCACTGCAACCCAGGAGCACCAAGACATGAGTGACCTACTCGAACAGAACCTGCGCGATATCTTCTCCGAGCGCGCTACGCAGATCGACCCCGCCGCGAGCGCCCGGCTGCGCGGGATCGACTACCGCCCTCGCCGACGCCGCCGGCCCGCCCTCCCGGCGCTCGGCGCGCTCGGTGTGAGCGCGACGGCCGCGGCGGTGGTCGCCGTCGCGACCCTGGCCTCGAGCGCTGCGCCCGCGTTCGCCGGGTGGTCGCCGACACCGACGCGGCCCGCGGCCGGGCAGCTCGCGGCGGCTGAACAAGCGTGCAGCGCCAACCGAGGGACCCCAGTGCTGACCGATACCCGCGGGCCCTACACAGCCTCGATCTACGCCGACGCCACCAGCAGCCACCTCTGCCTGGAGGGGGGCTCGCTCTCGATCGCGTCGAGCAACAGCGGGGCGAGCCAGTCCGACGTCCCTCCAGGACAGATCCAGCTGGCCGGCTCCGGGATGAAGAACTCCGCCGGTCAAGCGCTCACGCTCGTCGACGGTCGCATCGGTGCCGGCGTCACGTCGGTGACGATCGACCGTAGCGACGGCAGCTCGATCCAGGCGACGGTATCCGGCGGCTGGTACCTCGCGTGGTGGCCGGGGACCGCGCATGCGACCACCGCGGATGTGACGACGACCACCGGAACGGCTACCGAGCACTTCCCCTCCGCTCCGCAGGGACCGCCCCCGGCTGGCTGCCCAACGGGCTCGCATTGCTCCAGCGGCTACAGCTTCGGCTCGGCCCGCCCCGGCTCGACCCAGAACACCATGGGTAGCAGCCGCTCACAGTAGATGCAGCAATCCCGCGTGGCGTCAGCGCACGCCAGGCACAGCTTTACCAGCATCCGCGGCCGCCCATGTGGCGGCCGCGGCCTCGGATCTGAGGCGCTCGGGATCTGCGTGGTCGCGGGCCTCCTCCAATAGTTGTCAGTCCTACTGACAACGTGGTACGGTTTCGGGCATGGCCGCATCAGACGAACTGACGGACCCGGGGCGGCTGCTTCCAGAACCGGACGCGAACCTGGGCTACCTGTTTCGGCTCGCCCACCAGCACTTCCGCGCCGCGCTTGAGGACGAGCTCAAGGATCTTGGCCTGTCCCCGCAGGAGTACGTCGTCCTGAGCGTGTTTGAGACCCGACCTGAGCTCTCGGCCTCCGACCTGGCGCGGGTCACCCAGGTCACGAGGCAGACCATGCACACCGCTGTCCAGAGGCTCGAGGCCGTCGGGCTGCTCAAGCGCCGAGCGAGCAACCAACGGACAGTCCTGCTGCACCCGACAAAACGAGGCCTGAATCACCTCAAGGCCGCCACAGCGCGGGTGCGCGAGGTTGAGAGCAGGGCGCTCGCGGGTCTTAATCGCACCGACGAACGCACGGTACGAACCTGGCTCGCACAGGTAGCCGCCATGTCCACCCCACTCGAGCACGGATGACGCGAGAAGCCGCGAAACATCGCCATATGACTCTTGAGCAACGCATACGGAGTGCCGAGGCCGATCTGTTTGCCGGCCTCGGCGCAGAGGTTGACGAGTTCTTTCTCCCGCTGAGGCAAGCCGGGCAACGTGTTCGAGTGGTTGCACACGGCAGCGGCCCGCCGCTGGTTTTGCTCCATGGTGTGTCGCTGAGCGCAGCGGCTTGGGCGCCCCTGTTCAGAGCCCTCCCCGGCTGGCGGCTGCTTGCCGTGGACCTTCCGGGACACGGATTGTCTGACCCCACCATCTATCGCCGCGGCCATGTCCGAAAGCAAGCATGCGAGTTGATCGATGACATCCTTGACGCGCTCGGGCTCGACCAGGCGCCGGTTGTCGGCCACTCGCTCGGTGGGATGCTTGGACTGTGGCATGCCGCTACCGGTGCGCGACGGATCTCGGCGCTGGTCTTGATCGGAGACCCGGCCGTCGCCCTTCCCGGAGTGCGCGTCCGCATGCCACTCTCCCTGTTGACCGTCCGCGGCGTCGGGTTGGCCGTCTTACGTTCGCCGAGTTCCCGCTTCATCTACCGGCGGCTTCTCGCTCAGGGCCTCGGTTCCGCCGAGGTCGCCGCCATACCGAACCCGCTCCTGGAGGCCCTGCGCCTATCCACCCGGCGACCTGAGAATGCGAGCACTGTCGCCTCGCTGATGCACGCGATCAATCGCTTGCGCCGGCCGCGGCCAGAGAGCGTCCTGGCCAGCACGGAGCTCACGGCAATCCCAACCCCCACGATGTTCATCTGGGGATCAGACGACCCGTACCTCTCCCCCCGAGATGCGCGACCCTCGATCGAGCAGATTCCGAACGCCACGCTGCACGAAACGCCCGCGGGACATGGTCCGTGGCTCGTCAACGCCGAACACACGGCCGAGCTGATCCACGCGCACCTGGCCGGCATCGTGAGCGAGCGCCGACGCACCGCGTAGCCGCTCAGCGCGATGGTGCGAGGGCCTCGCCACCGCCGTGCCGGGCTCGGCCGAGGCAGGGCTGGTCGTCTCCGACATCGAAGCGGCACGCGACGAACTCGTCAGTCCTGGGGTCGCCGTGAGCGACATCTGGCATGGCCCGCCGTTCCCGGTCGAGGCGCGGCAACCCGGTCCGGACCCCGAGCGCAGCAGCTACGGATCGTTCGTGTACTTCACGGATCCCGACAGCAACACGTGGCTGGTCCAGGAGGTCACGACCCGACTCCCCGGCCGGATGAACGCCACCGAGACGGGCTACGTATCCGCAGCGGACCTGGAGGCCGCGCTTCGGCGCGCCGAAGCCGCCCACCGCGAGCACGAGAAGCACGCCGGGAACTCGCACCTATAGCTGCGCGCGCTGCCGCTGTATGAGTGGATGCACGTCACGGCCACCCCGCTGGAGCCCCATCCCAACGACCCGGCCGGTCCGTCATCTTGACCCGTCGCCGCGGGGCGATGGCGGTGACGAGGTAGTCGTGGCTCCTTCTTCAGAGCGCGAGTCGTCCGACGTCGTCAAGAGCTCGCCGGCAGCTTGCTTCTCGCGGGCCAAGAAAGCTCCGAGTTCGCCGATCGTGCTCATCAACGGCGCCGGGAACACGACAGTGGAGTTCTTGTCGACGGCGACCTCGACCAGGGTTTGGAGGTTACGCAATTGCAGGGCCAGCGGGTGAGCAGCCATTACGTCGGCCGCCTGCGCGAGCTCGCCGGCGGCGAGTCGTTCGCCTTGGGCGGCGATGACCTTCCCGCGCTTTTCGCGCTCGGCCTCGGCCTGGCGAGCCATCGCGCGCTGCATGCTGTCGGGCAGCTGGATGTCCCTGAGCTCGACGACCGTGACCTTGACCCCCCACTCCTCAGTCTGCACGTCCAGAATCTCACGGATGTTCTCATTGATGCCGTCGGTCTCAGACAGCAGCTCGTCGAGCGTGTGACGTCCCACCACTGACCGAAGCGTGGTCTGGGCGATCTGGCCGATCGCGGCCTCGATGTTCTCAATCGCGATCACCGAACGGATTGGATCCTCCACGCGGTAGTACGCCACCGCGGACACGTCGATACTGACGTTGTCCTTGGTGATGATTCCCTGTGACTGGATCGGCATCGTGACGATTCGCAACGAAACGCGCCGGATGCGTTGCATGAACGGCACGACGAAGATCAGACCTGGTCCCCGTGGCTCGTCGTTCACCTTCCCGAACTTGAACACGACTGCCCGCTCGTATTGCTTGATGATGTACGCGGCGATCATGGCAATTACCTTTCTTGTTGCAGTCAGCGGTCGATGCTCGAGCGCGGCCGCCGTGTTTGCTGACGCGTAGCCTGCACTCGGCGCAGGGCACTCGTATCGGGGTGATGCCCCGGTCCAGCCCCCGTGTGCCTTCGACCCCGCACCCCGGCACACCGACTCTGCGCGGTGGACGCGATCACGCCCGTGCTTGCCCCCAAACCCGGGGCGACGACCGTCATGAGCACCAATGACGTGAGCAACGAAACGTCGACCGAAAATTCCTGGACCGGCGACGATCGATATGAGGCTCGAGGTCATGGATGTGCCCGGCTCCGACGCTGATCGGGCGCGACGTGTCCCCCTTTAAACTGAAGGATACGGCTCAGCATGAGGAGATACACGATGAACCCGCTGAGCCGAAGGCGGCTCGCGGACAAGCTCGCTGAGGCGTGTGTCGACTGGCGTGAGACGTGCGTCCGGTGGGCTTGCCAGAACCCCTTTAGCCGGGCAGATCTTCGGCCCGCTTCTTGGCGAGCTTGCCTTTGAGCAGACCGGTCGACTGGCCGACTTCGATCATGTAGCCGTCGGGGTCGCGCATGTAGCAGCGGATCTCAGCGCCGCGATCCATCGGCGGCGTCACGAACTCTGCCCCCTTTGAGCGCCACTGCTCATAGCACGCCTGGATGTCTGCGACCCGCAGGTTCATGAAGGTGGACACCGTGTTCCCGGGCTCGTAGTTGACGACCGAGACGTCGGGCTTGTCGGGAGTGGGGCCACCGCCTGGGTTCATGATCACCCACGAGTTGGAGAGCTTGATCATGCACGGGTTCTCCTCCAGCACAACCTGGCCGCCGAGGACCTCGGAGTAGAACGCGCGGGATCGAGCCACGCTTCGTACGGTGATGAAGTGTGTGACGAGGAAGCCCTCGCTCGGGGCCGGCAGGTCCTCGAAGTCGATCGCTGGCGTGTGGTCGGTCACGGTTCGGCTCCTCATACGCGTTTTAGGACTGTGGCGTGAGCCTGAAAGCAGCCTACGCCGACCGAGCGGAGGACGGCAGACCAGGGACCTGAGCCCGGGTGTTGCCCGGGCGCGAACCGGCGCGCCCCGGGGCAGCCTCCAAGTCACACGATCATCCCCTACGCCAGAACCTGGAGCGTCTGCCCTCAGCCACCAAGGCCGCGCAGGTCAGCCTCAATCGAGTTACACCTTCACACTGTCGAGTCGTACTCGCAGTGCGGGCCCCGAGCGCGCCGATCAAGCGTCATCCTGTCTGGCTGGCGTGAAGGTGGTAATAAAGTCCTTCACGGCCGAGCAGCTCATCGTGGGATCCGTGTTCGACCACCCGGCCCTGTTCGATGACGGCGATCGTGTCGGCGTCGCGAATTGTGCTGAGGCGATGCGCGACGATCACCGCGGTTCGGTGCTCGAGGACCCGGTCGAGGTTGCGCTTCACGGCCGCTTCCGATTCGGTGTCAAGGGCGCTCGTCGCCTCGTCGAACAGCAGCACGGGCGGGTCGTGGTACAGCGCGCGAGCGATGCAGACACGCTGCGCCTGTCCGCCGGACAGCCGAATGCCGCTGTCACCGACCCTCGTTTCGTAGCCGAGCGGGAGGCTCTCGATGAAGCCGGCGGCATCCGCGATCTCGGCAGCCCGCTGCACCAGCATAGGGTCGGGGGTCTCCTCGCCCAGCGCGATGTTCGCCGCGATGGTGTCGTCAAACAGGTAGGGCGCCTGTAGGACGACGCCGATTCGGCGGCGCAGCTGACGCCAGTCGAGATCGCGCAGGTCGACTTCGTCGTAAAGCACGGTGCCGGCCGTCGGAATCACGAGTCCCGCCAGGCAGCGCACGAGCGAGGACTTGCCCGATCCGGAACGTCCGACAAGGCCCAGAGTCGAGCCGGCTTCGAGCAGCAGCGAGACGTTGTCGAGGACGAGCCGATCGGGCGCGTCCTGGTAGCTGAGCGCGACCTGGCTCAGGTGAATGCGCCCGGACAGACCCTTGACGTTTCGCGGTGCGATCTCGTCGCGCCGCTGCTCGGGTTCCGCTTCGAGGACATCTTGCAGCCGCTGAAGCAGGACCGTTCCCTGCTGCATCTGATCCCAGAGGCCGAGCAGAGCCGCGATCGGCGCGTTGGCGAGCAGGACGAGCGAGTTGATGGCGACTAGCTCGCCGATCGACAGCTTACCGGCGGCCACAAGCAGGGCCCCCACCCACAGGAAGAGGACGAACATCATGAAGCCGGCTACCTGAACGGCGGCGTCATAGAACATCAGCACCCAGTCGCTGCGGAACACACGGTCGGCGAGCTGGGCGAACTCGTTCCTGATCGCACGCCGTATGCCCTCTTCGGCACCGGCGCTCTTGGCGGCCTCAATGCCTCTGATCGCATCGAGCTGCTTGGCGGCATGGCGCGAGTACGCCTCCTCGAGGCCGTCGAAGGTCGGTCGCAGCCGGCGGGAGGAATAACGCATCAGTCCTCCATACACGGGCGCCGTGGCGAAGAACAGGGCAGCAATCACCGGCGAGTAGGCGAACATGATGACAAGCGTTACCAATAGCTGGATCACCGACGACAGGCCGCCGACGATCGCCTGGACGAGCATCGCCCGCACCTGGCGAAGGCCGTTGAGGCGCCGCTCGATATCGGCGGTCCGCCGCGCTTCGAAGTACGACAGCGGCAGATCGAGCAGGCGCCCCGCCACGAAATCGAGCGTTTCGCCATCAAGCCGCACGGCGGCGCGGGCGAGCATCCGTCGCTGGATGAGGCTGATCGCGAGCCCGAGCAAGAGCAGGGCGACGATCAGCGCGATCACCAGCGACACGCGGGCCGGGTTCTGAGTACTGGCGGCGTCGACTACCTGCTGGGTCAGGACCGGCGCGACCAGCTCGAGGGCAGTGGCCGCGATCGCCATCACCGCCGCGAGCGCGAGCTTGGCGCGCAGCGGACGCACGAACGGGCCCAACCACTTCAGGTCGAGGCGATCGATCGGCGAGTCGTCCAATCGCGGCGTCGCGCGGAAGGTCGCGCACCACCCGGACCATTTCTCGTCGACTTCGGCGCGGCTGAGGCGGCGTAGGCCGCGGCCCGGGTCGGCGATCCGGACGCGGTCGCCCTCGATTGCGTACAAGACGACCCAATGGTTGCCCTCCCAGTGCACGATCGCCGGTAGCGCCAGCTCATCGAGCTTGTCCTTGGAGGCCTTCAGCGCGTGGCCCTCGAGACCCGCCTCTTCGGCGGCGAGCATGATCCCGCGCAGGCTCGTGCCCTCCTGTCCGGTGCCCGCGACCCGGCGGATGAACGGGAGCGACACCTTGCGGCCAAATGCGCGGCAGATCATTGCCAGTGCGGCGGCGCCGCAATCGGTGTAGTCGATCTGGCGCACGAACGGGAAGCGCCGGGGTGCGATCCACGGCTCGGGCGGGGGCGGAGCGTCGGCGAGCTGGACGCCCGCGACCATGCGCTCATCGAGCGAGGGTGGTGGTGGCGGCGGGCGCTGCCTGACGCCCGACATGGCGTCGCCGCCGCCGAAGTCCAGCGGACGAACGGTGATCCGGCTGAGGTGGAGTCGAGCACGGTCCTCGAGCCTGGCGGCGAAGGCGGGATCGAGCGCGCCAAGCTCCCCGAGCACTGCGCCGTCGAGCTCGAGCAGGACGCAGTCGCTGACGGCGGTCACGGAGCTCACGCGCATGCTGCCGTTGAGCGCACCGACTTCGCCGAACACGTCGCCGGCGCGCAGAAAGCGCACGTCACGGCGCGCTGGCCCTTCGCCGGTGTGCTCGACGAGTCGTCCGGACTGGACGATCCACCAACGATCGCTGCGCTCCCCTTCGCGTACCACGACGGCGCCGTCATGGGGGTCGATCTCGCGGCCACGTTCGACGAGCAGCTCGAGTGCGTTCTTGTCGAGCTGTGCGAACGTTGCGTCCAGGCGCAGGAATGCCCCGATGCGCTTCGCCCGAGCCTGCGCACTGAACCCCGCGGCTGCCTCTGGGTGTGCGCGCGCGAGCGCCAGCGCGACGGCACGCTCGAGCCGGAGCACACGTACCGCACTGGACGCGGCCCGCAGTGTCACCGCCGGCGGATGCTCCTCTACGAGAGCGCGCTCACCGCTTGTCTCCCCTGGGCCCAGCACCCCGAGCGATACCTCGGTCCCGTCTGTTCCGGCGGCGATCGCGCGGGCCTCTCCCTCGACGATGACGACGAAGGAGCCGTCCTCGGGCGCGAGCACGGTCTCACCGAAGCGGTACGTGCGCTCCTCAAATCCGGCGAGGACGAGGTTGCGTACTGCCGGCGGCAAGCGTGCCATGAACGGCAGGGCGCGGACAACTGCCGTCGGCTCCGCCCATGCGGCGGGCTCACGCGCGATCATGCCAGCGGACCTTTCCAGCGCGCAACCGCTCAGCCGCCTCTGACAACAGCTCGGCACGGGCGCGCGCGAGAAGCGGCTGATCCTCCTCGTCTGGCGGACGGCGTTCGCGCACGCGCGCCACCACCTGGTCGCCGTCATCGCTCCACGGGCCCGCGACGTCCCCGACGACGGCGCCGACCAGTACTCGCGCCAGCAGCGGCGCCGCGTCAGCCAGGACCACGCGGTGGTCGGTGATCGAGACGCCCGCTGTGGCTGCGACCTGCTGTGCGTCGCGGCCCTCGGCGAGTTGGCGAGCAGCCTCAGCCGCGGCGCCCGGCGAGGTGAGGCGCAGTTCGTCAAGCGCAAAACCGCACCAATCGAGCTCGCGCTCACGCAGCCGGCGAGCTACCTCACGCGTCCCGGTAACGCTCGTCTCCCACTGGCGATGAGCATCATCGAGCGCCGCGATCCACGCCAGCCGCTCGGCGCGATCCGGCGCCGGCTCCGTGCTTCTTGCGCCCGCCACCGTTCGAGCCTCGGCGACCGCCAAGCGCATGATTCGAGGATCCTCGGGCGCGATCGGTTCAACGCTCGTCGCCGTCGCCTTTGTTGACAGCAAGCGGTCGGCCAGCCACCAGCCGAGGTCCCGCGCGGCACCGGTGCAGATCGCCTCCGCCGGCAGCGCCGCCGCCACCTCCGCTGCTGTCACGGCGTCTGGCGCGCCGCCGCCGCGGCGGCGTGCGACCTGGCGTGCCGCCACGCCGTTGACGTCGCTCATCACCAGCCCTCTGGGGTGGAGCCAGGCTCGCATGTCCTCGGCGCTGAGCAACCGGCGCTCGAACCGAAATGCATGCACTTCCTTACTGATGTCGGCTCTCGGGGGGGTTTGCGCGGCGAGGAGACCGAGACCCTCGGACAACTCGCGTTCGAGCCGCTGCCACCCCCCCGACACGACCCCCGCCGCCAGCAGGTCGCGCCCGGTCAGCTCGCGACCTTCGACTGCCAGCATGGTGGCCGCCAGCATCCCCTCAACGTCGGTTCGTGCGACCACACCGAGATCTTGGCTCACGGGGTCTCCACTCGCCAGCCGTCGCCGTCGCGGACGATCCGTGCGGTGGCGCCACCTTCGACGCCGACTGCCAGCTCGCCGGTCTTAAGGTCGAGCTCTAAACGCAGAACGAGGCGCGTGGCTTGGGGCGAGCCCGCAGCGCTCACCACGAGCTCCGGGATTGGAGCGACCTCATCCGGCTGGCGCTCGGCCGCCAGGGCTGGGTCGGGCGCAGATGGTTCCGTGGATTGAGGGTCGGAGACCGCGAATACGGTCCTTCCGATGCGCAGCTCGTCGCCGGGTTGCAGCGGGTGCGGGTGATTGATGCGCACCCCGTTTACGAAGGTGCCGTTCGTCGAGTACAGGTCCTCGGCGAAGTAGTGGCCGTCGGGGTCGCGCCACACTCGACCGTGGCGGCGCGAGATCCCCGAGTCGTCCGCGAGTGCGCCGTCGAGCGTCGTTAGCCGGCCGAGTGCCAGCTCGTCCTCAACGATCAGCTCGCGTCCGAGACCGAGTCCGGCTTGCACGACGAATCTGAGCGAAGCAGGCGGCTCGCCGAGAGGCGGCTCGGGTTCACGCGCTGGCACGGCGGGCGTCCCGGGCGACGGTGGCCTAGACGGAACCGGGTCGACCGCGCCTTCCGGAGTGGCCGGTGAGGGCTCA
The DNA here is from genome assembly GCA_036268255.1 of Solirubrobacteraceae bacterium. Lineage (GTDB taxonomy): Bacteria > Actinomycetota > Thermoleophilia > Solirubrobacterales > Solirubrobacteraceae > Palsa-465. The sequence continues at coordinate 12,045 of DATAUL010000331.1, forward strand.
GGCAGAAGCGCGCTGGCGGCGGCGATGAATTCCGCGCAACTCTGGTACCGATCTGCGGGAGAGATCGCAATCGCCTTGGCGATAATCGCATCGATTCCCGGTGGCAGATCAGGCCGCCGGTCTGTCGCATTGGGTCGCGGGTTACCGATGTGTGCGTACATCACGTCGAGGTCGCGGTCGCCCACGAATGGCGGTACGCCGACGAGCATCTCGTACAGCACGCAGCCCAGCGAGTAGATATCGATGAGATGGTCTCGGGGCTGGGCCAGGATCTCCTCGGGTGCCGTGTATGCGATCGTCCCGATGAACTGGCCCTGTTGGGTCAGCTGGACCGAGTCTTCAGTCGGATTCTTGCTCAGACCGAAGTCGGTGAGATACACGCCCGAAGCCGGGCCGCGGTCGTCGGCCACGATGATGTTTCCCGGCTTGACATCGCGATGGATCAGCCCCTTTGCGTGGGCACAGTCCAGCGCATCGCCAATCGGCCTCAGGATCGACAGTGCCTCCTTAAGCCCCATTGCGGGGTCACGGGTCAGCAACGCCCTGAGGTCTGCACCAGACACGTATTGCATCGCGAAGAACAGCGTGCCATCGGGCGCCTCGCCTACGTCGTAGAGCTCGAGGATCGCTGGATGATCAAGCGACTCCGCGTATTCCGCTTCGCGCTTGAACCGAGTGGCGAAGCTCGGATCTGCACCAGCTTGGCCGCTCAGCACCTTCAGCGCGCACAGCGTCCCCTGAGGACGCTCTGCGAGGTACACGATGCCCATCCCGCCTTGGCCGAGCACGGACCGGATCCGGTAGCCGGCGAACTCGCTGCCCGGCTCGACGCCGCCGTCCATGACCAGGCTTTGTATCACGGCAAAACCGGCTCGTTCAGACACTGCCGCGACCGGTCACGCACCGGCGACTCCTGCCGACTGGGATCCGAGCCGCGAACGCTCGCGAGCGATCTGTGCTTCGTAGAGGCGCGCGAGCGCGTCGTGCACCCGTAGCTCGTCGTCGTTGGCTCCGCGCTTGAGCAGGCGGTTGACGCTCATGTGCGCCAGCGAGCACATGACGTCGTCCAGATCGCGTTCGAGGAGCCCGTTAGCTTCCAGCGCCCTGAGACGCTCGAAGATCGGCGCCAGCGTCCGCGAGCGGCCGCGAAGCGAGGCGACCCCGGGTCCGGGGTCGCCTCGCTCGAGACCGGCGATGGCGGCCGCCAGCTGCGAGCGCTCCGCGCGCTCCTGGGCGCCGAGCAGCGCGCCGAGCGAAACGCCGGCGCCCGGCGCCCAGTTGTCTCGTAGCCTCACGCAGCACGCGTGCCTCACCTCGAGCGGAAGCTGTGCGTCCGCGTAGAGCCCGGCGACGCTCGCGACCGCGAGGTGTCGGCGCTCGACGGCGCTCATCTGGTGTCCGAGCATCGCGATGACGGCGTCCGAGTCCGCCTCGGCCAGCTGCTCCATCAGGTCGACGCCCTCCAGCCCGCCATAGCGCTCCACCTCGCGCTCATAGGTGTCGAGCGAGATGCGGTAAAGCTGTCCGTCCGCGAGGGCCGGCGCCGTCGTGTCGCGCAGTGCCGGAAGCACCTCGCCGAGCAGGTCGACAGGGCGCCCGTGGAACCGCACCCGCAGATGCCGCTCGGGATCGGCGTACCGGATGAAGAACCAGCGATCCACGAGACCTGCTCCGCGCAGCCGGTCTGCGAGCGGACCGATCTCGCCGAGGAGCACGCGATCGGCGCTGGCGACCGGGCCGTAGAGGTTCGCATACAGCCACTCCGTCCCCGGCGGAAACCGACGCCGCGACTCGCCCACCGGCCGTGCCGAGCGCAGCATTCGCGCGCGCGGCGCGAGCGGGCGCGTCTGGACGAACGGAACGATGAGCTCGTGGGCGTACTGTCCGTCCGGTCCGTGCACGGGGCTCGGCTCGGCGACCGGCGTCTCGACGAGCCGCACCATGCCGATGTCCCGAGCCGCGGACAGGAAGGCGTCCACGCTCAGCACGTTGTCGAAGTCCACGAGTAGCTTGCTCGTCGGATGCTCGAAGTCGACGAGCCGCGGCACTCCGCGCCGCGCGCGCCAGTCGCACAGCCGCCTGAACCCGGTGGCGTCGGTTCCGGGGCGCACGTCGGCCAGCTCCGCCTCCGTCACGTTCCAGCGCCGCAGCGACAAGATCGTCCGGCGGCTCGTGACGCGCGGCAGCTCCGGCGCGTTCGCGAGCTCGCCCCAGTGCCAGCTGAGATTCGCCGCCGTTCCCTGGAACGCGAGCAGCAGGAGGAACCGCGCGGCGGGCAGCGAGACCCACAACGGATTCATTGCCACGGTCGACGATGGGACGACGCGACGGTCGTGCGCCACCGAGCGCAGGAGGACCTCGCCGTCGTCGACGGACACCATCAGGTCGGCCGGGTCCAGCCGCCTGCCGTCCCGGGCTCCGGACGCACCGCCGTAGTCGATCTCCCATTCCCGCAGCAGCGGCCGCTGTGTGATGTTCAGCCCGGCGTCTGTCTCGGGCGTCACCGACAGCTCGGCGTATAGGCACTCGGGGTCGAGCGCGGCCTCGCGCTGAAGGTGCTCGCGCACGAGCGCCTCGAGCTCGGGGTCGCTGCGGCACAGGCGGCCGAGGGGTCGTGCGCCGGACGGCCCGTTGACGTCTGGCTCGACGAGCTGGAAGTCTCCGGATGCCGCAGCGGCCGCGTCGCGGGCGATGAGCCGCGTGAGCATCGTGAACGCGCGCGGGACGGCGGCTGGCCGCGGGCGCTCCAGCGCCTCGAGGTCGCCGGCGGTGAGCTCCACCGACGCGCTGTCCGACGCCCGGCCGCGATCGACGAGTTCAAGGAGCGCCCGGCGGCGGCGTGCGGCGCCGGGGTCCCAGTCGGCAGGCACGAACAGCTGCGGCTCGAGGCGGACGCCGAAGTCCGGGTCCAGCGCTTCCAGCAGCGGGACGCTGCGGGTCGCGAAGCGCCGCTCGAATGCCTCCGTGAACGCCGCCAGCGTACTCGGGTGCGGCGGGACGATCCGCGCGAGCAGATCGACGGCGCGGAGCATTTCGGTCCGGACAGCGACCGGGAGCCTGATGGTGCCCGGACGGCGAGCGTCGACCTGCACGCAGCGCCGGCGCTTGACCTCGACCCCGGCCGGCTCGATCGCCGCGGCCACCGCGGAGATCGTCTCGCTGCCGATCCGGGTCGCCTGCGCGACCGCGTCGACCGCGCGCTGGACGCCGTCCGCGCACGACTCGGCTCCCGGCACCGCATGCAGCGCCCGCAGCGCCTGGATGCCCGGGTCGGATCCTGTGACCGTGATCTGCGCGGCCGGCACGAGCAGGTCGCTGGCGATCAGCCGTGCGACGACGGTGGCCGCATGGTCGGCCGGGGAGCCGGCCTCCACCAGCGCCGCCACGAGCGCGGCGACCGTCGCGCCGTTCGTCGCAGCCTGCAGTGCGATCTCGATCGCCGGCGTGGGGCGGATCGCCACGAGACGGTGCTTCGTGGATCCGG
>DATAUL010000332.1:0-13462 GCA_036268255.1 Solirubrobacteraceae bacterium
CGGCATGTTCTGGTTCAAGGGCCAGCACATGGGCAGCGGACAGTGTCCGGTCAAGCGGTACAATCGCTACTTGCGCAACCTCATCCATGTCGGCAAGGCCAAGCCGTCCTGGATCGTCTCGCATGAGCTGCCTCTGACAGAGGCTCCCGAGGGATACCGGCATTTCGACAGTCGCGATCACGGCTGGACGAAGGTCGTTCTCGCCCCAGGCAAGTCGAACGGCAGGACCGCGGCGGCGTAGACGGGAGCGCCCGCTAACGATCAATGAGGCTGGCGCGGCGGGTCGCGCCCCTTGCCCGCAGAGTCACGGCTGCGCGAGTGTCTTGAGCAATCGCAGTGAGCGCCGGCGGGGGCTGTAGTGAAGCGTGTGACCGTACCGCGCGGCCGGAGGCCACGGGCGCACTCGTGTGTCTCGCGGCGCGTGGAGCGGGCAACGCAATATAAAAACGTCCGATCACAGGGAGGTCAGGCTGATGAATTCGAAGGCAGCCATCACGGTGATGCGGCCCCGTGAGGAGGTCGAGCGCCTCTGGAGTCACCCTGAATGCCGGGCCGGCGACATGGCCGGCGCGCACGTGAGATTCGTTGATGCACCCGGCGATCGCGGAACCGAGATTCATGTTGAGCTGGAGCGCGGGGTGCCGGGAGGAAAGCTCGGTGAAGCGCTTGCGAGGCTGACCGGCAGTTATCCGCTGGCCAAGATCGAAGATGGCCTGCGGCGCTTCAAGCAGCGCGTGGAGACCGGGGTCATCGCGCAGTCCGATGCCTCGCCGGAGGGAGAGCTTGCCGCACGCAAGTTCCATGAGCGCCCCGCGCACCCGCTGAGCGACGGCGAGCTGGAGAGGGTGAGTCCGTGATGCGGGCAAACGTCTGGTCTGGCCGAAACACAGTTCAGGTGGAGAACGTGCCTGACCCCAAGATCCTCAACGACCGAGACGCGATCGTCAAGATCACCTCGACGGCGATCTGCGGCTCGGATCTGCACCTCTACGACGGCTATATCCCGACGATGAAGCGCGGCGACATCCTCGGTCACGAGTTCATGGGCGAGATCGTGGAGACCGGCCGGGGGGTGACGAACCTGAAGGTCGGTGACCGAGTCGTCGTTCCCTTCCCGATCGCCTGCGGCAACTGCTGGTCCTGCCAGCATGAGATGTACTCCGTCTGTGAGAACAGCAATCCCAACTACGGCATCGCCGAGAAATTCTTCGGACATGGAACGGCGGGCATCTTTGGCTACTCGCGGATCACCGGCGGTTACGCCGGCGGCCAAGCTGAATACGCGCGGGTCCCGTATGCCGACGTTGGGCCGATCAAGATCGAAGACGATCTCGCCGACGAGCAGGTGCTCTTCCTCTCCGACATCCTGCCCACCGGCTACTTCGGCGCGGATCTCTGCGACATCACGGGCGGGGACACCGTCGCCGTCTTCGGAGCGGGGCCGGTCGGCCAGTTCGCTATCGCCAGCGCTGTGATGATGGGCGCTGCGCGCGTGATCGCGATCGACCAGTATGACTACCGGCTACGGATGGCGCTCAACAAGGCGCGGGCCACTGACATCATCAACTTCGGGGACGATCCAGACGTCGTCGAGCAGCTCAAGGAGCTGACCGGCGGCCGGGGTCCGGACGCTGTGATCGATGCCGTCGGCATGGAGGCCGTCCACGGACATGGCGCACTGCATGCCGTCGACCGGACCAAGCAGGCCACCCGCTCGGAGACCGACCGCGGGTGGGCCCTGCGAGACGCGATCCTCGCCTGCCGTCCGGGTGGGGTCGTGGCGGTCATCGGGGTCTACGGTGGTTTGATCGACAAGTTCCCGACGGGCGCCTTGATGAACAAGGGACTCCAGCTGCGGACCGGGCAGTGTCACGTGCACAAGTACCTCAAGCCGCTGTATGCGCACATCAAGCACGGAGACATCGATCCCAGCTTCGTGATCACCCACCGACTGGAGCTGGACCAGGCTCCCAACGGCTACGAGACCTTCAAGCACAAGAAGGACGAGTGCGTCAAGGTCGTCCTCAAGCCCTGAAGGAGGCAACATGCCGTTCCCACGACCGATCGACGCCACGCTGCACGGCGTGACCGACTACACCGCCGGCACGACCCTGATGACGGTCTTTCCCCGCTTGGCCAATCTGGAGGGCACGGAGTCGGCTCGACAGATCCGCGTCGCCGGAGCCATCCACGCCGGCTACAGCACGCTCACGGATTACCCCCTGGGGCTGATCAAGCTGCTCCCGTTCAAGGTGCACCTGACACTCGATGGCCTGGGGGCACTCGCGTTGGCGGCCACGCCGTTCGTGACCCGACAATCGACGAAGGGGACCAGGCACTGGCTCCCGCACCTCGCGCTGTCCCTGTTCGAGCTGTCATCGCTGGCGCTCACCGACCCGACCGGAGCGGGCGACTTCCATGCTGACCTCGAGGCCGTGCGCGCCGCCAACATGGAGGACCCCCACCGCAAGATCTATGAGGGACCGCCGGCGGTCAGGCCGGCGACCGCCGTCGCGGCGTAGGGACCACCGCCGGCGTACGGACCACCGCCAGCCCACCGACTCGGCTGACACGCGGCCGGCCGGCCCTCGGTGGACTGGCTTTCGGCGGGAGCGAGGGCGGATGGAACCATCAGTAACTGGGAGGGAGGGAGGCAAGAGCATCGAGAACCTCCCGCGCCCCGATCTGCAGCAGGCCGGGGTCGGGCTCACCGCCATGTGGGTCGCCCTCCCGTCCGGCCCATAGCGCCACGTGCCACGGTCGATTGGCCGGCGGACCCCACCGCTGAGGGGAGACTGGGCCGAATAGCACTACCGAGGGCTTCCGTAAGCCGGTTGCCAGGTGGGCGATCCCGGTGTCACCGCAGACGACACGGCCGGCGGCGGCGACTGCGGCGGTAAGCCCGGCAATGCTGGTCCTCCCCGCGAGCACGCTATCGCTGGCCAGTCCCGCCGCTTGGGCGAGTGTCTGAGCAAGGCCGAGCTCGCTGCGCGACCCGGTGATCAGAACCCGCCGCCCCTGGGCCTGCTCTGATCTTGCTACGGCGGCCCACCGCGTTATCGGCCAACGACGGGCCCGGCTTGCTGCGCCTGGATGCAGGAGCGTAGCCCCGCTCGCCACCGCGGGGGGTGGCCACGGCGGGCGCGGTAGGTCAACGTCATCGGGGTCTGCGGAAATCCCGTAGGCAGCGAGTAAGCGACACCAGCGCGTGCGTTCATGTTCAGCTTGGAACCAGGACGGACCCGTGCAGCTCTCGCGGACCCCTTCGTGGCGGAAGGCAACGAGCTGCGCCCGCGGCGCCGCGGCGAGCAGGATGCGGTGGCTCCGCGGGCCACGGCCATGAAGATCCACGGCGGTCCGAACGCCAACCGGGACGTTAGCGACCGACCCCAGTCGCCTCGCCTCGCGCAGCTCGAGACCGGGATCGATGAGCGTGGTCAACGAAGCCAGCGGACCCGGGGCGTACAGCACTCGGCGCTGGCGCGGAAATGCTCGCGCCAGTCCGCGCAGCGCCGGAGTGGCGGTCAGCAGGTCGCCGAGACCGAGAGCTCTCAGGGTGATGATCACGGCCAGGAAGGCTCGGTCGAAGGGCAGACGACAAGCTCACGCAGCTCGATGCCGGCGGGGCGCTCGAGCGCGAACCTGACGGCGGCTGCGATCTCGGTCGGGGGCGCAAGCTCCGCGTCGGGAGGTGGCCTGTACTGCTCCTCGCGTCCGTCGAAGAAGTGCGTCTGCATGCCGCCGGGGATCAAGCATGTGACTCCCACCCGGCCAGCGAGCTCGGCCGAAAGCGAGCGCGTGAAGCCGATCACGCCGAACTTGCTGGCGCAGTATGCGGTGGCGTCGCCGAGCGCGCGCAGCCCAAGCGTGGAGGCGACGGTGACAATGCGCGCGTCTGCGGGAGCGAGGTACGGCAACGCGGCGCGCACCACCGCGGCCGTTCCGAGCAGGTTTACCGCGATGACCCGCTCCCATGCCTCGCGCGGGATCGATTCGAGCTTGCCGCAGGCGTCGGTACCGGCGGCGCTGACCACCGCGCGCAAGCCGCCATGGCGTGCGGCGACGCGCCGTACCGCCCGTTCGGCGGCTTCCGTCTGCGCGAGGTCGACGAGCTCATGCTCGGTTTCGTCGCGCGGCGAGTTTAGGTCGAGCACGACCGGACACCAGCCGCCCTGGCGCAGGCGATCGACGATCGCGGCGCCCAACCCGGAGGCGCCGCCGGTGACGATCGCGACGCCGTGATCAGCTCGCGGCACGGTCTCCGGCCTCCCGGATCAGTCTGGTCGTGGAATGTCCATCGAGGTAGGGCAACACGACCGCCCGGCCGCCCCACGCCCCGAGGCCCGAAACCTCAGGAAGCGTACGGCCCTCGTAGTCACCGCCCTTGGCCCAGATGTCCGGGCGCAGACGCTCGAGCAGGGCCGACGGGTCGTCCTCATCGAAAGTGATCACCCCGTCGACGCAGCGCAGCCCGCCCAGCAGCGCAGCCCGATCCTCGGCGGAGACCAGCGGCCGTCCGGCCCCCTTGATCCGCCGCACCGACGCGTCGGAATTCACGCACACGATCAGACAGTCGCCCAGGGCACGAGCGGACTCCAGCGAGGCGAGGTGACCGGCGTGGAGCAGGTCAAAGCAGCCGCCTGTCGCGACGACGATGCCCCCTCGCTGCCGAACGCGGGTGATTGCCAGCTCGGCTCGGTCACTTACTGGTGGGCGGGGGGACGTCGTCACCAGCGATCCGCTCGCGCCGCCGGCGGCAACGAACGCGCTCGCCGCGGCGACGGCAGCCCGCACCGCGCTGGACAGATCAGCCCCCTCGGCGAGCGCGACCGCGGCCGCCGCGGCGAATCGGTCACCGGCACCACACGCATCGCCGGAGCTGCTCTGCGTGGCTGTCACGCTCAGTGGCCGCGCTCCATCGCGGACAAGTAACGCGCCGTCGCCGCCGCGCGTCACGCACAGGCCGCGGACTTGCCAGCGCCGGGCGAGCGCGATCGCGCGCGTCGCCAACCCATCGGCCCCGGTAGCGAAGTGCGCGAGCTCGGCTTCGTTCGGGGTCGCAAGGGTGATCGCGGGGAGCGGCTCGGAGCCGCGCGGATGCGGATCCCAGACCGCCGGCGCGTGCTCACGACCGCGTCGGGCCAGCGCGGCGCGCAGTTCCGCCTGGGCAGTGAGGCCGCGGCCGTAGTCGGATACCAGCACGGCGCCGGCCCAGCCGATCGCCGCTCGGGCGCTGGCGCTGAGAGCCCCGATGGAGGAGCTCGGCGCGCCGCCTCGGTCGAGGCGAAGCAGCGGCTGCCCCTCCGTTATGAGCCGGATCTTCTCGGGCGTGGTGCCCTCAAGGCCGAGGTCGATTAGCTCCACGCCGTGGCGTTCGAGTGCCTCGCGCAGCTCTATTCCCGCATCGCCGCCGGTCGCGGTCAAAAGGAGCGTGTGACAGCCGTCGGCGGCGGCGAGTGCCGCGGACAGCGCCGCACCTCCAGGCCGCACGGTGACCGTGTGCTCGTCGAGCACGGGCGCTGGCGTGCCCGGGCACAGCCGCTCGACGCTGCCTTCCACGTCGCGGTCGAGCAGGGCATCGCCGATTACCAGCAGCGGTCCGCGGCTGCTCACGCCAGCGCCTTTAGTGGTCGTCCGTCTGCCAGTGCGAGCTCGCGATCGACGGCACGACAGACGATGTGCAGCGCGATCAAGTGCGCCTCCTGGACGGTGGCAGGCCAGATCGCGCGGATCGACACGGCGTCGTCGCAGGCCTCGGTGAGTGGGTTGGGCCCGGTGCCGGTCAGGGCGAGGGTCATGAGACCGACCTCGTGCGCTGCCTGCACTGCGGCAACGACGTTTGGACTGCGTCCCGACGTTGACAACGCGAGCAGCACATCCCCGGCGCGTCCGTGGGCGAGCACCTGCCGGGCAAATGCCTGCTCGTGGCCGTAGTCGTTGGCGATCGCCGTGAGCGATGAGGTATCGCCGTGCAGACAGATCGCACTGAGCGGGCGACGCTCGGTCTCGAAGCGGCCGACAAGTTCGGCAGTTAGGTGCTGGGCCTGTGCGGCGCTGCCGCCGTTGCCGACCGCCAGCAGCCTGGCTCCGTCGGCGAGCGCACGCCCCAGTTCGGCGCCCCAGCGCTCGAGTTGTTCGAGATCTCCGGCCAATGCGTCGAGGGCTTCATCAAGCGCGGCGAGATGCTCCCGGCCGTCAGGCGGACGCTGCCTCGAGAGCTGCTGGCGTGGGCGTCCGAACCGGGCGATCACATCGGCGTAGACCTCCTGGGTCAGCCCGGCGATGCGCTCCCAGCCGTATAGGCGCCGCGCGCGCTCGACCCCACGTCGCCCACAAACGGCGCGTCGATCTGGCTCATCGAGCAGCTCGCGAACTGCGCCAGTCAGCCGCTCCGGATCGCGCGGCGGGACGTGTACCCCGGTCCGGTCGTCGAGGATGGTGTCGACCATTCCGCCGACCGCCGAGGCAACCACCGGAACGCCGCAGGCCATGGCTTCGAGGGGGACGATTCCGAATGGCTCATACCAGGGGACGCACACAACCAATGCCGCCGAGCGCAGCAGCGCCGGTAGTTCGGCCCGCTCCACCCGCCCGCGTAACTCGACCCGATCCGCGACGCCATGCTCTACCGCCAGGGCACGTAGCCGTCGGGCCTCGGAGTGGCCCTCCAGGTCCGCGCCGGCGGGACCCCCCGCCACCACAAGCTCACAGTCGGGCAGCTGTGAAAGAGCCGAGATCACGTTGCCGATTCCCTTGCGTTGGACGAGCCGGCCCACGCAGACAAGCCGGTCGACTCCGGCTCGCGTTGGCTCACGTGGGCCGTCGGGACGGAAACAGTCGAGGTCGACCCCGCACGGAATCACCGCGAGCTTCGAGCGCTCCGCGCCGAAGCGCACGAGCTCGAACACCTCGTCGGTACAGGTGGCGATTATCTGCGCCACCCGCCGCACGATGTCGCGCTCGATATCGATCCGTTCGCGTGGACTGGTGTCGTGGGTCCCCTGGTAGCGGCGCTTGACGACACCGAGGGCATGGAACGTCTCGATCACCGGGATCCGTAGACGCTGAGCGGCCGCAAGCGCCGCCCGTCCCGACATCCAGAAATGCGCATGGACCAGGGCAGGCGGTTCTTGGCGCCAGACGCGCTCTAGCCCATCCGCAAAACGCGCCATGTACGGCAGCAGTTCGTCCTTGGGCAACTGCCGCGGGGGGCCCGCGTCGACATGATGGACCTCCACGCCCGGCGCCAGCCGAACCCGCGCGGGCAGTGACGGATCATCGCGACGGGTGTGCACCACCACCTCGAGGCCCGTGGCGCCGAGCTGGGTTGCCAAGGCTGCGACGTGCACGTTCTGGCCGCCCGCGTCGACCTCGCCGAGGGCCGCGAGCGGACTGGCGTGCTCAGAGACCATCGCGATCCTCATCGCGCAATCTCCTCGAGCAGCACGTCCCAATCTCGGAGGAACCGCTGCAGGCCGTAGCGCTCGACCGCCGCCGCACGGGCAACCCGACCCGCCGCCTGCGCTGCCGCCTGGTCTTCGCTGAGCTCTCTCACGACGTCCAACAGGGCCTCGATGCGCGTGGACACGGCGCCGGCGCCGGCGGGCACCGCCTCCGGCGCCTCGGTCGTCGCCAGCGCGACAACTGGCATCCCGAGCTGCATCGCTTCTACCAGCGCCAGCCCGAGGGAGGTCCAGCGGATCGGATGCAGATACACGCGACGCCGGGCGAGCTCGCCGTGCAGGCGCGACTGCGGAAGATTGCCGACTCCGCCAAGCCGTTCGGCGTCGATTCCGAAGAGGTCGACCGGAGCCACGGTGGCAAAGCGCTTGATCAGGTCGGTGCCGGTCACGCGCGCCCGCCGGGGCGCCTCGTTGAGCACCACGGCGACGCGCGGCAGCTCCCCGGTGTAGCGGTAACCCGGATCGATGATCCCATGCTCGATCACGCGCGTCCGAGTGCTGCCGGCATTCCAGAAGAGGTCGTTGAAATGCGTCACGTGCACCAGCAGGAGATCGCGCCGATCGCACGCCGGATGGCGCATCTCGGCGATCCGCCCCTGCGGCGCGTTGTGCTCGACATAAACCGCCGGCACGTCGCGGCCGGGGCGCCGACCGCCGAGCCACCGCTCGGCGAGGCCCTCGAGCTCGGACGGTCGCTGGAGCAGCACGACGTCCACTTCGGCGTCGACGAGCTCGTCGGGACCAAGCTCGCGGACGGACGCCGGCCAGTCCCAGGTTCGTGCCCGTCCGCGCCCATCAGGCCCCCGATCGGGCAGCACGGGCAGCAGGTACTCATGCGGGCCTTGGACGAAGGCGGTGGTCCAGGAACCGTGGACATGCCACATGAGGATTCTCATGCTGCCTCCGCCATCGCGGGTGCAAGTCGTCCCAGCGCGGCCAGCACGTCGGCGACGCCAATACCCGCCAGGCACGGATGGCCCGAGACCCGGCAGTTGTGAGCTCGGCACCCGGCGCAGGGCACCGGCTCGAAGAGCAGCTCGTGCCGCACGCGCCAGGGCCGCCATCGCACCGCGGGAACCGTCGGCGCATAGAGCGAAACGACGGGCGTGCCGACCGCCGCCGCGAGATGGGCAGGTCCGGTGTTGCCGGCCACGATCGCGTCGGCGCTCGCCAACACCCTCGCCATCTCGGCTAGCGACAGTCGCCCGCCGAGGTCGAGCACCCCCGGTTGGGACCGTCCGGCAACGCTGGCGGTGAGACCGCGCTCGTCGGGCCCACCGGTGACCACGACGCGCCGATCGCTCGCCGCGAGCTCGGCCACGAGCTGCGTGTGGCGCTCGGCGCCCCAGGCGCGGGCCCTGACCGAGGCGCCGGGATGCACGACCAAGTACGGCGCGAGGTCAGACACCGCTCCAGACAACCCGGCAGGAGTCCGCACCCGTAGCTCACTCGTGTCGCTCGGGCTGAGCCGATAGTCCAGCGCTGCCACTAGTGACAGCGCCCGCTCCACCTCGTGGACGTCCTCTGGGACCCGGTGGCGGATGTCGAGCAACGAGCCCGGGTAGTCGTCGCTGATCGCCGCGATCGTTGGCACGCCGGCGAGCCGCAGCAGCAGCGCCAGCGGCAGCGGGCTCTGGTGAAACGAGGTCAGGACCAGCGCCTGGTCGAGGCCCAGCGCCTGGAGTCGGTCGACGAGCGCGAGCGTCGCGCCGCGATCGGTGGCCAGCGGCTCGGCATCAATCCATGGCGTGTGAAAGCAGATCACTCGATCGACGCCAGGAAGGAGCTGCGCAGCCTCGAGACCGCGGGGGCCGACGAGCAGGCTGACTGTGGCGGCCCCCGCGGCGACCGCCCGAACGGCAGGTCCGGCGAGCAGAACGTCTCCGGCGCTGTCGCATCGCGCGATCAGGACGTGGCGCCCGCTCATCCGTTTACTCCGATCAGCAGTCCGACGGCGCTGGACAGATCGCAGGCCACCTCTGGCGCGGCGGCGGTCTCCGTGGGTGGCGTGTGCTGGGTCGGCACCAGGACGCCGCGGGCGCCGGCGGCGCGCGCGGCTGCGACGTCTGCGCCTGTGTCACCGACGACCGCGCAGCGGCGCGGGTCGACGCCGAGCGCGGCGGCGGCACGGAGCACCAGGCCTGGCCTGGGCATGCGACAGGAGCATCTGTCGGCGGCTTCGTGGGGGCACACCAGCCACAGCCCCAGCGGTCCGAGAAGCTCATCGATGCGCCGGTTGACCGCCTCGACATCCTCCGCGCCGAGCCGTCCGCGACCGATGCCGCTCTGGTTTGAGATGACGGCGACTGGTATGCCCGCGCGGCGTAGGCGGGCGAGCGCCTCGCGGGCGTCCGGCATCGCGCGCACCCGGTCAGGATCCCCGTTGTCGGGCACATCCTGGACCAATGTGCCGTCGCGATCGAAGAAGACGGCGGCGGGAGGACGAGGCAGCCGTCGCACGCGCACCTGGCCGCGTAGCCACCAGGCGCTGGCCCAGAACGGCATCACGATGCTCGTCGCGATCATCCCGGCGATCTCGGCGGACGTGCGCGGACCGGGGGCGATCCGCGACCAGGCCAGTTCTCCGATTCCGGCCAGCCAGCAAGCGGCGGCGAGCGCGGCGCTACGGCGTCCCCCGAGAACGGCCGCCATCACGCTGGCGCCAGCGGCCGCGGTGGCCGCCGCGTGACGTCGCAGTCGTCCGGTGGGAGCTCCCACACGCTCTCGCCAGCCGGGCCCGTGGAGGTGCCGCATCAGCACGTCGTCGGCATTGCCGGCCTGCAGGCGCAAGCTGATGTCAAAGCGCTCCGGGCGGATCGGATGGGCGATGGTTCGCCTGCCCTGAGCCAGCGACCAACCGGCGTCGAGGAGGCGCAGCGCGATGTCGCTGTCCTCTCGGTAGGGGCGGCGAAACCGCTCGTCGAACCCGTTCACGGCCTCGAGCGCGCCACGCCGGAAGGCCATGTCGGCGGTGGCCCACCGAGCAGTCTCCAGCCCCTGTACGTTGCGCTCCCAATCGCGGGGCGGGAGGTCGCGGCGAAGCGGCACGTGGATTCTCCCCTGTACTGCGGCACAGTCATCCGTGGCCGCCGTGAGATCGCTATCGAGTCGCCGAAGCCAATCCCGGCAGGGCACCGTGTCGTCGTCGAGGAACGCGATCCACTCGGCGCTCGCCGCCCGCCAGCCGGCGTTTCGGGCGGCTGCCGGGCCGCGCGCCGGTCCGGACACGAACTCGACGCCGACACCGGGAGCAGCGATCAGCGGCTCCAGCCGCAGCGATGCCGGGCGGTCATCCACGACGATCACCCGGTGAGGCCGCGGCCCACGACCGCCTGCCAACTTCTCCAGAAGCACACGGAGCGAAGGGCGCCCGCTCGTGGGGATAACGACGTCGACCGAGCTCACCGGCTCGCCATTGCGCCAGCGAGGTGGAGATGCGTCTCGAAGCGCGCAATTGGGCGACGCACCAGGAACGGACCGATCGCCAGCAGGTCGATCGGTGCCGAGCCAAAGCACTCGAGGACGTCGCGCGGATCGTCGACGATCGGACGACCGGCTGTGTTCAGGCTCGTGTTGACGACCACCGGGACGCCGGTTGCGCGCTCGAACGCACGCAGCATCCGCGCCAACAGCGGCTCCTCGTGCTCGTCCACGGTCTGAATCCGCGCGGTCCCATCGATATGCACGACGGCCGGGATCCGATCGACCCAACGGGCGGCGACCTCATGTGTGAACAGCATGTAGGGGCTGGGGATCGGGCCCGCCGAGAACAACTCGGACGCTCGCTCGGCCAGCACCATCGGAGCAACTGGGCGGAACTGCTCTCGGCCCTTGATCTCGTTCAGGCGTTCCAGGTTCTCGGAGCGACGGGGGTCGGCGAGCAGGCTACGATGCCCGAGCGCCCGTGGTCCCCACTCGCTGCGACCCTGGAACCAGGCCACAATCTCGTCGCGAGACAGGGCGTCGCCGACGGCCTCGGCGACATCGGCGGATCGCTCGTAAGCCACACCGGCGTCCTCAAGCCACCCGGCCAAGTCCGTATCCGAGAAGCCGCGCCCGAGCGCGGCGCCTCGCATCGGGCTCACTCTGTCGCCTAGCTGCGCCGCGACATGCATGGCGGCCCCGAGTGCCGTGCCGGCGTCTCCGGCGGCCGGCTGCACCCAAATCCGCTCAAAAGGGCCATCGCGCCAAAGCCGGGAGTTGGCGACGCAGTTGAGCGCGACCCCGCCGGCGAGGACGAGCGCCTGCTCACCGGTGCGCCCGTGCAACCAGCCAGCCAGCTCGAGCAGAACCTCCTCGAGCCGTGCCTGCACGCTCGCGGCCAAGTCGGCGCCGGCTTGCGTCCAGTCGCTGTCTCCGTCGCGCACCGCCGGCGCGAAGCGCGACCAATCAATCGCCTCGGTGACGAACCCGCCATCGGATGTTGTCCTGATGGCCTCGCGCAGCGGCTCGACCATCGCCGGCTTGCCGTAGCCGGCAAGGGCCATCACCTTGTACTCGTCCGACGAGCGCCGGAACCCAAGATGCTGGGTCAGCTCCTCATAGAGCAATCCCAGCGAGTTCGGCAGAGCCTGTGAGGCAAGCACACGCAAGCCTGTGCCGGTGACCTGGCCCGCCAGATGGGAGGCTTGCTCCCCGCGACCGTCCAGCACGAGCACGGCGCAGGAGCGAAACGGCGCGGCATGGAACGCCGAGGCAGCGTGCGCCACGTGGTGAGCCACAAAATGGAAGCTGGCGCGCTCACTCCCGGGAAGTGCCGTCTGCAGAAAGTGCGGCGCGCGCTGGGCGTACAGGGTGCGAAGGCCCTCCCAATCGTCGGCCGTGATGTCAGCGCTCGGCGGTGGCGCGCCGGCGGGATCGTAGGAGTAGGCGATGGCGTCCAGGTCCGCCGCGTTCAGCCCGGCGTGCTCGAGGCACCACAGGGCGGCGTTCTCGGGAAGCTCCCAGGTCGAGAACGGAACCGGGCGCTTGCCGTGTTTGCGGCGCGAGAAACGCTCCTCCTCGGCTGCGGCGACAGTTTCACCGTCGATGACGAGCGCTGCGGCCGGGTCGTGAAAGACGGCATTAAGGCCAAGGACGCGGATCGTTGCCTCCTCCGGTTGGAGTCGACACTTGAAGTAGCTCACTTCGAGCGGGGCGCAAGACCCCAGCCCAAGCAGGACTCACTCGCGATCGAGTAAGCGCAACTGCCTCTCGATCGCGGGCGCGATCACACGGCGGTCAGCGAGGACCCAAGGGAGCCCGGCCAATGCGGCTACAAACGCCGGACCACGGTCCGAGCCCGCCCCCTTCAGCAGTCGCGCGCTTCGCCCGATCGCCGGCCCTGCCGGCCGTCGGAGCCAGGCGGACCACAGCGCGTTGCGCACCTGACATCGTGCCCGGCCGCGGCGGTCATGCGCTGGCGACGGATGATGGTGAGCGACAATCTCAGGCACGTAGCGAAGCCACCAACCCCCGTCAGCCAGATCCAGCGCGAGCAGCTCCTCCTCGCCACCAAACCCGTAGCGCCGGGCAAAACCACCGTGGGCAAGGAACGCGGAGCGACGCACGATCGCGCCGCAGGCCACGAAGCCGAGCACCGGACGGCCCACATCGTCCGGCGCCGGGGGCAGGGGACTGTTGGCCATCCGCGAGCAGGTCTGGTCCATGCGCCGGTCTTCTCCGACGAGGACCCGCGCTGCGATCAGACCGAGCCGAGGGTGGAGATCAAGCAGATCGCCGGCGAGGCCCAAGGCATTCGGCGCCCACCACGAATCGTCATCGCTGAACGCCACATACGGGGTGCTGAGCACGTTGACGCCCAGATTGCGTGCGGCGGCGCCAATATCGCGCTTGACCCTCACCAGCCCAACCTGGCGACAGAGCCCCGCCGGTGGCGGAGTCGCCGAACCGTTGTCAACAACGACAACCGACGCACCCTCTCGCAGCCCCCGAAGCTCGGCTAGCGTGCGCCGCAGGGTCGGCCACCGATCTCGCGTCACGATCACGACACCGGTGCG
>DATAUL010000333.1:0-7488 GCA_036268255.1 Solirubrobacteraceae bacterium
CCTCTACCTGTACAAGAAGCACGAGGGCAACACCGTCGGCGGCGGAACGTCGGTGCCGACCGGTCCGTTGCTCGTCGACAAGACCAACGTCTCCAAGGTCCAGGCGGCGATCGCCGCGGGTGACGACTGACGCCGGAACAACGAGAAGCAGTTGAGTAGGGTCGCCGGGCGGGGCATGGGTCGCGCCCGGCGGCAGAGCCACCTCGTGAAGCGAGGACGATGAGCGCAACGACGACCACTTCCACCGATTCCCCGCCGCCGCCGTCAGACGAGCGCCTGGCCCCGATCAGCCGTGTCACCCGGGTGATGCGCCGCCCCGAGCTGGGGTCGCTGATGGGCGCGATCGCGGTCTTCGTTCTGTTCGCGATCACCGACGCGAGCGCCAACCACCTGTGGCTCAAGCAGGTCGGCCTGGCGGCCTGGACCCAGCAGGCGGCGTTCTTCGGGATCCTCGCCGTGCCGGTGGGGCTGCTGATGATCGGCGGCGAGTTCGACCTGTCGACCGGGGTGATGTCAGGTGTCACCGCGATCGTGATGGCGCTGCTCGTCGGCAAATACCACTGGGATACGTGGCTGGCGATCGTCGGCACCGTGGTGTTCGCCACGATCATCGGTCTGATCAACGGGATCGTGGTCGTGCGCACGAAGCTTCCCAGCTTCATCGTCACGCTGGCGACGTTCTTCGTCTTACGCGGGGTGAGCGTTGGCGGCGTACTGCTGCTCAACCACAACTCGACGCAAGTGTCGGTGACGTCGCTGAACCCGCCCGGCCTGAGCAGCGCCAAGACGATCTTCGGCAGCTCGTTCTTCAAGAGTGGCGCGCTCACCAACGGGTACAGCACGGGGATCATCTGGTTCCTCGTGGTGACGATCATCGGCTCCTGGGTGCTCAGCCGGACGACCTTCGGCAACTGGATCTTCGCCTCCGGCGGCGATCAGAACGCGGCCCGCAACGTCGGCGTGCCCGTCAACCGGACGAAGATCCTGCTGTTCTTGAGCACGTCGCTGGCCGCCGCGCTGGTGGGGATCATCTCCTTCACCCAGTCCTCCTCGGCGGTCTCCGAGCAGGGCGTCGGCTACGAGTTCTTCTACATCATCGCCGCCGTCGTCGGCGGCTGTCTGCTCGACGGCGGCTACGGCTCGGCGATCGGCGCGGCACTGGGGGCGTGCATCATCGGGATGGCCTTCGAGGGCGTGATCTACGCCGGATGGGACAGCTCCTGGAACTTCACGTTCCTGGGCGCGATCCTGTTTCTCGCGGTGGCCGTCAACACACTGATCTACCGGCGCGCGCTGAGGGCGCGGAGGTGAGGCCATGAGCGTCACCGAGACACGCCAGCCGGCCCTGCTCGAAGCCCGCGGCCTGACCAAGTACTTCGGCTCGGTCAACGCGCTCGAGGACGTGTCGCTGGCGGTCAACGCCGGCGAGGTGACATGCGTGCTGGGCGACAACGGCGCCGGCAAGTCGACGCTGATCAAGATCCTCTCCGGCGTGCACACACCCGACAGCGGCTCGCTCGTGCTCGAGGGCGAAGAGGTGACCTTCGGCGGCCCCCGGGAGGCGCGCGCCCGCGGCATCGCCACCGTCTTTCAGGACCTGGCCACGGTGCCGCTGATGTCGGTGTGGCGCAATTTCTTCCTCGGCAACGAGCCGACCCGCGGCCGGGGCCCCTTGCAGCGGCTGAACATCAAGCAGGCAAAGGCGATCATGCGCGAGGAGATCGGCAAGATGGGGATCGACATCCGCGACCCCGACCAGACGGTCGGCACGCTCTCGGGCGGTGAGCGCCAGGCGGTGTCGATCGCCCGGGCCGTCTACTTCGGCGCCAAGGTCCTGATCCTCGACGAGCCGACCTCGGCGCTGGGCGTCAAGCAGTCCGGGATCGTGCTCAAGTACATCGTCCAAGCGCGGTCACAGGGCAAGGCCGTGATCTTCATCACCCACAACCCCCACCACGCGTTCCCGGTCGGCGACCGCTTCGTGCTGCTCAAGCGAGGGCGGATGATGGGTTCCTACCTCAAGTCCGAGACCTCGCTGGAGAAGCTGACCTCGATGATGGCCGGCGGCGAGGAGCTGCAGCAGCTCAGCCACGAGCTGCAGAGCACGACCGACCCGGACCTGGCCGAGGTCGCCAAGGAGATGGCGGTCGAAGTCCAGAAGACCTCGGTGTAGTGGTGTCGGTCGCCGGGCTGGAGGTCCTGACGGTCGGCCGGATCAGCATCGACCTGTATTGCGGCGAGCTCGGCGCCGGCTGGCGGGAATCGAAGACGTTCTCCAAGGCGGTCGGCGGCAGCCCGACCAACGTGGCGATCGCCGCCGCCCGCCTTGGCCGGCGGGCCGCCCTGTACACGAAGGTCGGCGACGACCCGTTCGGCGAGGTCGCCCTCGGCGAGCTGCGCGACTTCGGGGTGGACGTCTCCTATGCCGGCGTGCAGCCGGGGGCGCTGACGCCGCTGGCGTTCGCCGTGCTCGACCCGCCGGAGGACCCGCCGCTGCTGTTTCGCCGCGAGCCGCCGGTCCCCGACTTCCAGCTGCATCCCGACGAGGTGGAGCCCGGGGTGGTGCGCGAGGTACCGATCCTGTGGGTCTCGGGCGGGGCGCTCGCCGACGATCCGTGCCGATCGACCGTACAGGGGATGTTGGCCACGCGCGCGCGTCACCGGCACACGATCCTCGACCTCGACTACCGAGAAAGCTTCTGGTCCTCGCGCGAGGAGGCATCGACGGTGATCGGCGCGACGGTGGCGTCGGCGACGGTGGCCGTGGGCAACCGCGAGGAGTGTTCGGTGGCCGTCGGGACGGGCGATCCGTCTCGCGCCGCGACCGAATTGCTTGACCGGGGTGTCGAGCTGGCGATCGTCAAGCTGGGCGGGGACGGGGTGCTGGTCGCCGACGCCGCCGGGCAGCGCACCGTGCCCCCCGCCCCGATCGACGTGCTCTGCGGGCTGGGCGCCGGTGACGCGTTCGGGGGCGCCCTCTGCCACGGGTTGCTGTCCGGCTGGCCGGCCGAGCGCGTGGTCGCGTTCGCCAACGCCGCCGGTGCAATCGTCGCCTCGCGGCTCTTGTGCTCACAGGCGATGCCGTTCGAGCACGAGGTCCGCGAAGTGGCCGGGGAGGGCTCGCCGGCGTGAGCGCCGCGGTGCCCGCCTCTCAATCGACGTCGCGGCCGCGGGCCGGGCGACCCGCCCGGCGGCCGATCGGGGTGGGCGTGATCGGCTTCGGCTGGCTGGGCCAAGCGCACAGCCGGTCGCTGGCGCGGATCCCGATGCTGTTCACCGACCGCACCTATGACCCGGTGCTGGTCGCCGCCGCCGACGCGTTGCCGGCCCGGGTCGACGAGGCGGTGCGCTCGTTCTCGTTCGCCCGCGGCTCGGTCGAGTGGCGAACGGTGATCGACGATCCCGAGGTCGACGTCGTGTTCATCGCCACCCCCAACATGCTGCATCTGGAACTCGTCCAGGCGGTCACGGCCGCGGGCAAGGCCGTGTTCTGCGAGAAGCCGGTGGGCGGGACGCCTCAGCAGGTGCTCGCCGCCGCCCTGGCGGCCCGCTCGGCGAACGTGATCAGCGGCGTGGGCTACAACTACCGCTGGGCACCGCTCGTCCAGTACGCCCGCGAGCTGATCTCCCGCGGCGAGCTCGGACGGATCACCAACTACCGGGGCCGCTTCTTCTCGATGTACGGCGCCGATCCGCTGGGCGTCAACTCGTGGCGCTTCCAGCTCGATCAGGCCGGCTACGGAGTGACGAGCGACCTGCTCAGCCACGCCGTCGATCTGGCGCACATGCTGCTCGGCCCAATCGAGTCGGTGGTGGCCACGACGGAGACCTTCATCACGGAGCGGCCGGCCGCCGCGGGCGCGGATGGCCACTACGGGCGCGGCCGCGCAACCGACCCGCACACGCCCGTGACCAACGAGGACTACGCCGGGATGCTGGTCCACTTCGCCGCGGGCGCGCGCGGCACCTTCGAGGCCAGCCGCACGATCGTCGGGCCCGAGAGTCAGATGGCGTTCGACGTGTACGGCACCGACGGGGCGATTACGTGGAACTTCGAGCAGCTCAACGAACTGCGGCTGTACCGGCGCACCGAGGACCGCGGCCGCGGTTACACGACCGTGCTCGGCGGCGACCGCTTCGGCCACCATGGCGCATTCGTGCCCGGCAGCGGCAACGCGATCGGGTTCGAGGACCTGATCACGATCGAGGATCATGAGTTCATGAACGCCGTCGCGCAGGAGCGGCCGTTTGCGCCCAGCTTCGAGGACGCGCTGCAGTGGGCGGCGGTCCAGACGGCGCTGCTGCGCTCGGCCGCCGGCGGGCAATGGGAGACAGTCGAGGTGCCGGCGTGACGGCGACGGCCGTCGCACCGCTGCGGATCGGCGTGATCGGCGCCGGGCGGATCGGCCGCCTGCACGCCGAACTGCTGGCACGCCGGGTGCCGGGAGCTGCGCTCGGGCCGGTGTACGACGTGTTTGCGGACGCGGCCCGCGATCTGGGCGGCGAGCTGGGCGCACCGGTCGCGGTGAGCGTCGAGGAGATCCTTGAGAGCGACGCCGACGCGGTGGCGATCTGCTCCAGCGCGGCCAGCCACGCCGACCTGATGATCGCCGCGGCGCGCGCCGGCAAGGCGATCTTCTGCGAGAAGCCGGTGTCGCTGGAGCTCTCCGAGCTCGACCGGGCGCTCGCCGTCGTGCAGGAGTCCGGCGTGCCCTTCCAGGTCGGCTTCAACCGCCGCTTCGATCCGGCCCACGCCTCCGTGCGGGCCGCCGTGGACGCCGGCTCGGTCGGCGAGCCGCACCTGGCGCGGATCTCCAGCCGCGATCCCGAGCCGCCGCCGCTTGACTACGTGCGCAGCTCGGGCGGTCTGTTTCTTGACATGACGATCCACGACTTCGACATGGCCCGCTTTCTCACCGGGAGCGAGGTGGTGGAGGTCTTCGCATGCGGGGCTGTGCGGGTGGAGCCTGAATTTGCCCAAGCCGGCGATGTCGATACGGCCATGATCACGCTCGTGCATGAGAACGGGTGCCTGACGTCGATCGACAACTCGCGCCGCGCCGCCTACGGCTACGACCAGCGAGTGGAGGTCTTCGGCTCGGCGGGGGTGGCGGCTTCGGAGAACCCCCTGGCCCACACCGGCCTGGTCCGCACCGCCGCCGCGACGACGCGCCCGCCGCTGCCGTGGTTCTTCCTTCAGCGCTACCGCGACAGCTACGAATACGCGTGGCAGGCGTTCGTCACCGCGGTCCGGGGTGGCGCGCAGCCGTCTCCGTCGGTGCGCGATGCCCGCGCGCCGCTGGTGATCGGCCTGGCGGCGGGGCGCTCGGTGCGCGAGCGACGGACGGTCCGCGTCGAGGAGATCGAGTCGGCATGAGCTCGGAGCGATTGACGGTCGCCCAGGCGCTCGTGCGCTTCCTGGCCGCCCAGCACCTCCAGCGCGACGGCGTGCGCGGGCGGTTCTTCGCGGGCTGCCTGGGGATCTTCGGCCACGGCAACGTCGCGGGCCTCGGACAGGCGCTGGCGCAGTACCCGGACCGCCTCCCGTATCACCCGGCCCGCAACGAGCAGTCGATGGTCCACGTGGCCAGTGCCTTCGCCCGCCAGCGCAACCGGCTGTCCACGTTCGCGTGCACGAGCTCGGTCGGGCCGGGGGCCACCAACATGGTCACCGGAGCGGCGCTGGCCACCGTCAACCGCCTGCCGGTGCTGCTGCTCCCCGGTGACACGTTCGCCACCCGCGGGCCGCATCCGGTCCTCCAGCAGCTCGAGGTGTTCGCGGACGCGACGGTCTCGGTCAACGACTGCTTTCGTCCGGTGTCGCGTTTCTACGAGCGCATCGAGCGACCCGAGCAGCTGTTCGACGCGGCACTGTCGGCGATGCGGGTGCTCGCCGACCCGGCCGAGACTGGCGCGGTCACGCTGGCGCTGCCCGAGGACGTCCAGACCGAGGCGTTCGACGTGCCGGCGAGCTTTCTGGAGGATCGCGTCTGGACGATCTACCGCCAGCCGCCGTCGCCCGAGGCTGTGGGCCGCGCGGCGGCGCTGATCCGGGCGGCCCAGCGGCCGCTGATCGTCGCCGGCGGCGGGGTGATCTACTCCGACGCGCTCGGCGCGTTGCGGCAGCTCGTCGATCTCACCGGCATCCCCGTGGCCGAGACCCAGGCGGGACGGGGCTCACTCGTCTCCGCGCATCCGCTGTCGCTCGGCGCCGTGGGCGCGACCGGCACGGCGGCGGCCAATCGCCTGGTCCGGGTCGCTGACCTGGTGATCGGCGTCGGCACCCGCTGGGCGGACTTCACGACCGCGTCCAAGTCGGCCTTCCAGGATCCCGCCGTGCGTTTCGTCAACGTCAACGTCGGGGGGTTCGACGCGGCGAAGCTGAGCGGGTTGCCGCTGCTCGGCGACGCCCGGGTGGTGCTGGAGGAGCTCCTCGGGGCCCTGGGCGGGTGGCGCACCGACGATCAGTGGCAGCGCCGGGCGCGCGAGGAAAGCGTGGGCTGGGGCGAGGAGGTCGCGCGGCTGGTGTCCGGGTCCGAGGGCCCGCTTCCCTCGCAGGCGTCCGTGATCGGCGCGATCAACGACGCCGCCGGCGAGACCGGGGTTGTCGTGTGCGCGGCCGGCTCGGCGCCCGGCGACCTGCATAAGCTGTGGCGCGCCCGTGACCCCGCCGGCAAGGGCTATCACGTGGAGTACGGCTACTCGTGCATGGGCTATGAGATCCCCGGGGCGATCGGGGTCAAGCTGGCCGCGCCCGAGCGCGAGGTGATCGCCTTCGTCGGCGACGGCTCCTATCTGATGGCGCCCGGCGAGCTCGTCACCGCCGTCGCCGAGGGCATCCCGATCACGATCGTGCTCGTCGAGAACCACGGCTACGCGTCGATCGGGGCGCTGTCGCGGTCGGTCGGCGGCGCCGGCTTCGGCACCCATTACCGGTTCTCGTCCAGCGGCGCCCTGCCGATCGACGAGGATGGGGTCGTCCGCGCCGATGCGCTGCCGGTCGATCTGGCCGCGAACGCGGAAAGTCTCGGCGCGCAGGTGATCCGCGCGCGCTCGGTCGAGGATCTGCGCGCCGGCCTGCGCGCCGCCCGGGAGGCCACCGGCGGTCCGACCGTCGTCTGGATCGAGACCGACCGTTACGCGGGGGTGCCCAGCTACGACGGCTGGTGGGACGTCCCCGTGGCCGAGGTCGCCGAGCAGCAGAGCGTGCGCGCCGCGCGCCTGGAGTACGAGCGCGCCCACAGCGCCCAGCGAACCCACCTGGAGGCCTCCGATGAGTGATCTGCTCGTCCATCCCGCGTCCAATGGCGCCGCCGACGGCACGATCCTCGACGTCACGCCGGCGTCGGCGGGCTGGAGCTACGTCGGCTTCGAGGTGGTGGCGCTGACGCCGGGCGTGATCGCCGAACGCGACACCCGTGAACGCGAGGTGTGCGTGGTCGTCGTCTCCGGCACGGTGGCAATCGTCTCGCGCCATGGTGAATTCGC
>DATAUL010000334.1:0-5722 GCA_036268255.1 Solirubrobacteraceae bacterium
ACGGTGACGACGTTGCCGCCGCTCCCGCCGTCCGGCGCGGAGCGGACGAACGACGCGAGGGCGAGCACCGGTGTCGCGATCGTCTCGTCGGTGTACCCGGACTTTTCGGGATGCAGCGAGGCCAGCAGCGTACGTGCCGGCGGGGTGATCAGCTCGACCTCGTCGTGTGGGCCGAGCACGACCATCCCCGGCGCCTCGACGCCCGTGATGCGTCGGGCGGCATCGAAGCGCAGCGACGCGCGAATGCCGCGGGCGATTGCCCCGGTGACAGCGGCGAGCGCGTCCGCGTCGCGCTGCTGGAATGCGCCGCTGCTGGAGCGGCGCGCAATGTGCACGGCGCCCCAGACGCGCCCGCGGATGACGAACGCGCCGCGGAGCTCGTGGGGGATGTCGGCCGGCAGGAGTAGGTCGCGGTAACGCGCGCTTCGCTGAGGATCGCCGCGGGTGACGTGGTCGAGGATGCCGACGGGCACCCGCCGGGCGGCGAGGCCGGCGAAGGTGTTGACGTCGTCCACCATGTACTCGCTGCGGACGATCATCTCCCCCGCGGCTGGGGTCTCGTCGGGCGTGAACACGCCGCGCTCGATCAGCTCCTTGGGCGCGTCGCTGGTTAGCAGCCCCGTGCTGGGGTCCAGCGTGTGCCAGCAGCTGGCGTCGTTGCCGATGACGTTCCGGAGCCGTGGGGACAGCTCCGCGAAGAACTCTTCACGCGTGAGTCCCCGTGAGCCGAGTAGGTCGATCTCGTCACTCAGTCGCTCGATCGTCCATCCCATACGAGTCAGTCTCGCACCCCGCGCAGGAAAGATCCCCGCGCGCGGGGGGTAGTCGGCGCCGGTCACCGAGATCAGACTGCACGCATGACATCCATCAACACAGCAGATCCCACCACGACCGCGCCGGACGGCGCCCTCGCACCCATCGCTCTCGGTCCCGGTGAGGGAGAGCACCTTTGGTTCTTCGGTGGCCTGACGACAATCAAGGCCGATGGCGCGGGGACCGGCGGCCGCATGACGATGACCGAGCAGACCGCGCCGCGCGGCTCCGGCTCGCCGCTACACGTCCACCACAACGAGGACGAGTGGTTCTACGTGCTCGAGGGCGAGCTCACGATCTGGGTCGCGGACCAGACGGTCATCGCTCCGGCAGGCTCCTTCGTGTTTGGCCCACGCGATGTCCCACACACGTTCATCGTCAGCTCCGACGAGGCTCGCTTCCTGCTGGTCACGCACGCGGCCGGGTTCGAGGGCTTCATCCGCACGCTCGGCACGCCCGCTCCCGTCGCGAAGATCCCGCCCGCGCCGGCCGCGCCGCCCGATATGGCACCGGTACTGCAGGCCGCCGCCGATCACGGCCTCGAGATCCTCGGCCCTCCGGGCATTCCGGCCTGAGCTGCAGGAACGGAACCCACGAGTAGCTTTCAAACCAAGGAGCGGCCGCACAGGCGGCGGCCACCGGCTCGGCCAAGCACAACCGGATCGTCGCCAGCCCGCGGATCGACCCATCATCGCCCGTGACGAGGCCGCCGAGGCCGCCGCCCGTACCGCCGACTACAGCGCGCACGCGCCCGAGAGCATCCAGCCGCCCGCGCTCGACCGGGAAGCCTGGGTCGAATTCCTCGCCGTCTTCCTCGAGGGCTTCCCGGAGCTTCACCTCGAGGTGCTGGACTCGTCGGCCGACGAGGTGATGGTCGCGCAGCGCATCCCGTTCACCGGCATGCACACCCGGACCTTTCGCGGTGTCACGGCGACCGGCAACAACGTCCGGTTCGCCGGCCTGGAGATCAAGCGAATGGTTAACGGTCGGGCTGCCTTACGCAACTCCGCGCTTCTGCACTCCACCACCAGCGCTGCGCTTTCGGCGAGACGCTCGTCCCCGCCTGCGCCCGTCCGGACGACCCCGTTCGTCTGCCGGGCGGCGCCTGAGTCGACGAGTTCCTTGACGACCAAGGGATCGCCCGACTCGGCCGCCTTACTCGCCGAGAGCAGCGCTGGGCTGTGCGGGGGTGTGGTTTGAGGTGGACGGGCCGGCGGTTACGCTGAGGCTTGGCCTCGGCGGTGATGCAAGCTTTTGCGTGGCTACTGATTACCGGTCTACTTGCGCGCGGGTTTCTGGTGTGGGAGGATCGTCGCCGCCGTGTCCTGGGGTCTGCGAAGCGTTCGTTGGTGGTTACCGGCGGTGGCCGCGCTGGCGATGTGTGGGTTGGTGCTGCCGGGCTTCGCGCGAGCGTTGCCGGGAAACTGCACGCAGTCGGGGCGCACCGTGACGTGCGCCTACGGTTACGCGGGGGTGGAGCAGACCTTCGCGGTTCCTGCGGACGTGTCCAGCGTGCTGGTGTCGGCCGTCGGCGCGGCGGGTGGTGGGACTTTGGGCGGCCCGGGAGCGAGCGCTTCAGCGAACGTGTCTGTGGCGGGCGGGTCGACGTTGTATGTCGAGGTGGGTGGGGTGGGCACATCGTCGGCTGGCGGGTTTAATGGCGGTGGCGCCCCGGGAGCCAGTCCAGGGAGCACGCCTGCGGGAGCGGGCGGCGGTGGCGCGTCTGACGTGCAGACGGCCTCGTGCGGCGGCGCGTGTCCCGGTGGCGCGATGTCGCTGGGGTCGCGATTGGTTGTGGCGGCCGGCGGGGGAGGCAGCGGGGGGCTTGGCCTCACGGCTGGCGCTCTCGCTGCTGGCGGGGCGGCGGGAGCTGACGGGAGCGATGGCAGAGACGACAGCGCGGGCGACGGTGGCGGTGGTGGCGGTGGCACTGGCTCCTCCGGTGGCACGCAGGGCGCCGCGGGAACCGCTGGAGGCAGCGGCACGGCCGGTGCTCCAGGCTCTGCGGGGAGTTCCGGCCAAGGGGGCGATGGAGGCCCGGGCGGCAATGCGAGCGCGACCGGCGGCGGGGGCGGCGGCGGAGTCCTCGGCGGCGGGGGCGCCGGTAGCGGCGGTTTTAGCACCGGGCATCAGGCCGGTGGGGGCGGAGGTGGGGGCGGCTCGTCGCTGGCACCCTCCGGATCGATTGGGCTGGCTGCCTCGGGCACTGGCGCGTCGGTGACGGTCAGCTATGCGCTGCCTGACACGACCGCGCCGACGATCTTGATCGCTGCGCCTGGTCCCGGTGCCGGCTACCCGCTCGACACGGCCGTCGCGGCGTCCTACTCGTGCGCTGATGAGGCGGGCGGGTCGGGCGTCGCCAGCTGCCGGGGGCCAGTCGCATCCGGCAGCCCGATCGACACCAGCGCGCCAGGGCTGCACTCGTTCACGGTCACGGCTTCCGACAACGCCGGCAACACTGCCGGTCAGACAGTGAGCTATGTGGTGTTCGGCGCGCCGTCTGCTTCGGTGACGGCACCCGAGTCCGGTGGCGTATATGCCCGCGGGCAGGTGGTCCACACGAGCTTTGTCTGCTCGGAGGGCCCGTTCGGGCCGGGGCTGTCGCTGTGCCAGGACTCAAACGGAGTCAGCGCCAGCCCCAGTCTCGCGGCGACGAAGTCCGCGACCGGGCAGTTCGCGACCTCGATACTGGGCTCGCACACTTACACTGCGGCCGCCCGCAGCGCCGACGGGCTGACTGGTGGGTCCCAGATCGGCTACAAGGTCGCGGCGGCGCCGTCGATCTCGATTGTCAGCCCGATCGCTGGCCACAAGTACACGGCCGGTCAGCATGTCCCGGCGCGCTACAGCTGCAAGGACGGCGCCTACGGCTCCGGGATCAAATCGTGCGTCGGGCCGGTGCACCGGGGTGCACTGAGCGACACGCAGACGCTTGGACGCGTCAAGTTCACCGTCATCGCCATCAGCAACGACGGCCAGAAGACATCGAAAACAATCACCTACCCGGTCGCTGTGGCGATCACGTCAGCCCCACGCTACATCGTGTCAATCGCCGGACAACTCGGTGGCTGGGCGTTCTCGCAACTTCTCTCGCTCCACAATTCCAAGCCCGTGTGCAAGAGACCGGACGGGCTCCGTGTCTGCACCGGTGGCCAGGCGCAAACGGTCACCCTCCGCGCCCCCCTCACCGATGACACGAGCCTGTCGGCTTGGCACCTCAAAGTGGAGCAAGGCAGCCCACGCGCCCGCAAGACGCTCACGCTCGCGATCGTCACCACATCAAAGAGCACATCAACGATCCTGACCTACCGGCTCACCAACGCCTGGCCATCGAAGATCTCCGTGAGCCCGCTCAAGGCCGGGAACACAAACACACGCGTTATCACAGTCACGTTCACCGCAGCGTCGATCACCCGCCTGGCCTCGCACAACGCGTGAGCGCCCGGGCGACGTCCACCAGACTCCTGCGCGGCACGCGCCAGAACGACCCAATCTGGCGAAGGTTCCCAGCACCTGCTCGTGGGGCGGTTGTCAGGCAGCGGCCCGGGCGGCGAAGGGTTTCTGGTGATCGCGAAAGTCCCGATGGCGCCGACCGGCCGAGCAAAGCGCCAGTCGGCGCCGGTCACCGGCGATCGGGACCGCACGCGCGGATCGTGGGGGATGCAGGACGCCCACCGCGCGTTGGCGAGCTTCTGCTTTGTCTTGAGGGCAGACGGACCCCCTATCAACGACAAGCGCTCGTAGGGATAGCTCCTCCGGCGCCGCCACCGGATCCACAAACCGCGTACTGCATTGCCCGCAGCTCACCGATGGCAGGGCCTGCGTCCCGACGTGCAGAATCGCGCAGTTGCGTTTGCGAGAGGCCGTCGGGCCGCTCCAGCGCCAGGCCTCGCTCGGCACCCGCGGGCTTTGCGGTTGCGATCCTGATGTCGCCGAGGGGATCGTCCACGAATTCGATGGCGATCGTGGACCTCCGGGGGTATTGTTGTGCTTAAGCGAAGGGACCGGATTGGCTGAAGTCGCTGATCGTAAAGGGGCGCTAGCACTAGGAGGCAGTCCACCCGTCGGGTCAAGCTTGGCCCACGGGCCCGAGATCGCTTTGCTCCGGGGGTACTGGCAGGTGTTCCTTCTGCTCGAGGCGACACCCGCTGTCGTATGGATGCGTGTCGGCACCGGCCGTATCGCGTCGCACGTGTGGCTGCCGCGGCTGCGGTGGTTTCTCCGTCCAATGGTCTCATTTCACGTCTGCCGCTCGGTTGCCGCGCTCAAACGCGGCTACTACGCGACGGTCGCCATCGAGGATCAGCCCTCGGTGGAACGACGGGATATCGAGCTACTGGAGGATTTCGAGCGGTCGCTGATGCCAGTCGGGTTGCGGCGGATCGTGATTTTCATCCTCGTGGGCGGCTTTCTCTTGGCCTACGCCATGGCCAACCTGATTCACGCCCATCAGACAAAATTCCTGGGCGACTTCACTCGCTCCGTCGTTGAGCTTGACCGCACAGGTGCGATCAGGGCATTTAGAGACCTCACGGTGAAAAAGATTGCAGGCGCGGTCGCGCTCGCGCTGTGGGCGGCCTGGCTGATCATGCTGATGCCGGCGATGGCGTTTCGGCTCAAGCGCGCAGCCTTCAACCTCATGGCGTCCTCCGCACGCAACCTGGCCGACAGCCCGGCGCGCATTCACGCATCGAAGTCTGTCGGAATTTATCTGCTCGAGCAAAAGGCGTTCGACGCAATCGGGCTAGCTCCGCCACGCGAGGTGCCGCTTGATCTCATGGCGAGATCTGTGTTCATTGCGTCGTGGTTCGCCGTCGGAGTCGGAGGATTGTTCACCGCTCAGCCGTCTGAGCGCTGGGTGAGCATCTTGTTCATCGCGCCCTCGCTCTTGGCCGCCTACCGAACAACC
>DATAUL010000335.1:0-8591 GCA_036268255.1 Solirubrobacteraceae bacterium
TGCGGCTGGATTTGGGCGTAACCTCGCGCGTGTGAGCTACACGAAGGACCCACGTGTGGACGCCTACTTCGACCCTTTACCGCAGTGGCAGCAGGCGATCTGCCGGCGTGTGCGAGACCTGGTCCACGCTGCGGATCCGCAGGTCAAGGAGACGATCAAGCGCCGGGTGCAGCCCTACTTCGTGCTCGAGGGCAACATCTGCGCGCTGCTGGCCGCAAAGGACCACGTCAACGTCTTTCTCTATGACGGCGGGATCGTGCCCGACCCGGAACGAATCATCACCGGCGGTCATGACAACAAGAGCGCGCGGACCGTCGCGATCTATGAGAACGAGGTGATCAATGAATCGGCTTTGGCGGCCATGTTCGGTCAGATCATCGCCAACAATCGCGCTGGCGGTTGGCGCAAGCTCACGACCAGCCGAGATGACCGCTGACGCCACCGCCGACACCAGGGACCCTGCCTTCAGGCGGTCTCCTGGACGGCGGCCTGACCATGTCACCAACCAACGGGTACGTGGACGCCTATGGGGGCACCGACGGCGTCCAGGGCGCACGTGACGGCCGCAATCGACAGCAAGCCGGAGGCTCCCGCCGGCACGCGGATCGCGGTCCGCGCGACCGCGTTCGTCGTAGGGGGCGCGAGCCTGGGGACCGAGATCGCGGCCGCGCGGCTGCTGGCCCCGTACTTCGGGGCGTCGACGGTGATCTGGGCCAACACGATCGCCACGATCCTCGTGGCGCTGTCGATCGGCTACGCGGTCGGGGGTCGCCTCGCCGACCGGCGGGCGGACCTCCGCGGTCTGTGCACGATCGTGCTGATCGCCTCGATCTTGTTGGCGGTCGTCCCGTTCGTCGCCGATCCCTTCCTACGTCTCTCCGTCAACGCACTCGGGTCGCTGTCGGCGGGCGGGTTCGTGGGCTCCCTTCTGGCGGTGCTCGTGCTCGTCGCGGTGCCGGTCGTGCTGCTGGGGGCGGTGGCGCCCTACGCCAGCCGCCTGAGCGTGCGCCGTGTCAGCGAAACCGGAACGACGATCGGGAACCTGTACGCAATCTCGACGATGGGGTCGCTGGTGGGTACCTTCCTCGCCGCACTGCTGCTCATTCCCACGGTCGGAACCCACCGCACGTTCCTGATCTTCGCGCTGTCGCTGGCCCTCACCGGCGCGGCGGGATTTCGCACGTGGCGCCCCTGGCTCGTGCCTGTCGCGGTCGCGGGCTCGCTCGCCGTCCCCCCCGTCGCGATCGGGGACAGCGTCGGCGTCGCCGGCGCCCGGGTCATCGACTCGGTTGAGACCGAGTATCAGTACGCCAGAGTCGAGCAGTTCTCCGACGGCACGCGTTGGCTCCAGCTCAACGAGGGCGAGGCGATCCACTCGCTCTACCGGCCCGCCAGCTACCTGACAGGCGGGTACTGGGACGATTTTCTCGTGCTGCCGTTCGCGGCCGGCGCCACCCGGCCGCCGCAACGGATCGCGATCCTCGGTGACGCCGCCGGCACGATCGCTCGCGCCTACGGCCACTTCTTCCCCCACACGCGCGTTGACGCCGTCGAGCTCGACGGCACGCTGACACAGATTGGCCGGCGCTACTTTCACCTGAGCGGTCCGCGACTGCACACCTACACAGCCGACGCCCGGCCGTGGCTGGAGAACAGCCATGCCCACTACGACTCGATCTTCCTCGACGCCTACCGTCAGCCCTACATCCCCTTCTACCTCGTCACCCGCGAGTTCTTCGCGCTCGCGCGCGACCACCTGAAACCCGGCGGGACGTTCATCGTCAACGTCGGGCACTTGCCCACCTCATCGGCCCTGGAGCACGTCGTGACTGCCACGCTGCGGACGGGCTTCGCGCACGTCATGCGCGATCGCCTCAACTCCGACAACACGCTGCTCGTCGCCTCGCAGTCGCCACTCTCGGGCCGGTCGATCGCCTCGCATGCGATCCCGATTCCACCGGCGCTCTACGGGATCGACGCCACGGTCGCCGACCGCCTGGCTCCGGCGCTCACCGGCGGGACGGTCTACACCGACGACCTCGCGCCCGTGGAATGGCTGACCGATCTCTCGATCCTGCGCTACGCCGCGGGTCACCGGTGAGAACGGTCCAAACGCGGATAGGAACGAGATCGGGCGTTCCCGTGGCCGGTCAGGTGTGAGACCGAGGCCGGCCGGGAGGTACCGCTCGCGAAACCCCACGTCGTCGTAACGACCCGCGATCGTCAGCATCCAACGCCCGATCTGAAATTCTTGCTCGTCAGCGGTGTGCCGGCGCGACGTATCCCCTGGCTGCCTGACGCATCGTCGACCTGCACGCTGAGATGCGAGTCCGACCCCGCGTTTCGTGTGTGCAACCCAGCAGCATGCGGCGCTTGATCGGCCGAGCCGACGCTGGCGCGGACTACCGGAAGGCTCACTCGTTCAGGGGTAGGTAGGTCTACACCTAGGGTGTCTAGTCGCCCGGGTCTCGCTGGCGGACGATGGTCGCACAATCGCCACCGCCCTCAGGAGTCACAAACGTGTTCAGCTTTACGTACGACCGGTCGGAGCTCGGTAAATGGGTGTCGGAACGCCCGTCATGCTATAAATCGGGGTCAACTATTTTGACGGTCCGGGGGCAGGTTGATGCGTGAGGTTCGTGCCGGCGCACCGATCGGATGCAGTTCGGGTGAGCGCTGGACAGGATTGGTCGAGCGCGACGCTGAGCGCGAGCAGATCGTCGGGGCCCTCATGGACTCCGAGGGCGGCCGCGGTCGATTCGTGCTGCTCTACGGTACCGCGGGCGTCGGGCGATCGAGGTTGCTCCGTGCTTCGATCCTCGAGGCCCAAGACCGTGGCATCGCCGTCCTCGAGGCGTGCGGAAGTGAGATGGAACGGGGCTACGGCTTCGGCGTTGTCCGGCAGCTAATGGAGGCGCGGATCGCGAGTATGACCAGCCCGCAGCGACGATCCTTGCTCACCGATGCCGGTCCTCACGCCGAGGCTGCACTCGGAACTGGATCGCCGGAGATGCGCGGCTCCAGCGCAAGCTTTGATCAGATCGAGGGAGTGTTTCGGCTCATCACGCGTCTGGCAGCGGTCAAGCCGTTGCTACTCGCCGTCGACGACCTGCAGTGGTGCGATCGCCCGTCGCTTGACTTCCTCTGCTTTCTCGGTCACCGCGCGACTCGGCTGCCGGTGACGATCATCGCCGCGTGGCGCCGCGGTGAGCCCGGAGTGCGCGCGGGACGTTTGCAGGCTCTCGCCGGCAAGCCGGACACGTTGTTTCTGAGCCCCGCGCCTTTGACTCTTGGCGGCGTCCGCCGAGTCCTCGAGCTCGAGACAGGCAACCAGCCGGACGACGAGGCGGTCGGTGCCATTCATGCGCAGACCGGCGGCCAGTCATTTCTGGTCAGCGCGCTGATCAGAGGCCTGCTCTTGCGCGACGTTCCGGCGAGAGCCGACTCGCGCGAGTCGATTGAAGGAGTTACCCCCGAAGCGGTGCGCCGCAACGTGGCGGCACGCCTGGGTCGCAATTCGCAGCAGGTGCAGCGCTTCGCACATGCGGTTGCCGTATTGGGGGATTGTTCGCTCCCCCAGGCCGCGGCACTGGCGATGATCGATCAGGACAAGGCGCGGGGAGCAGCAGACGCGCTGGTGCGCGCCGGCATCCTCCGCGATGACTCGGCCCTCGCTTACGCGCAGCCGTTGCTGCGCGCCGCCGTCTACGACACGCTCACCTCGCTCGAGGCCGCCGAGCTGCATCAGCGAGCGGCCGCGCTGCTGTACGAGGCGGGCTCACGGTGCGAGCCGGCCGACCTGGAACTGATCGCCGGACATCTGCTCCGCTGCGCGCCGTCCGGAGAGAGCCGCTTCGCCGAGGCACTGCAGCAGGTGGCTTCTCGTGCCGCGACGGCAGGAGCGATCGATGATGCGCAGCGAATGCTTCGCCGCGCGCTCGATGAGATCGACGACCAGGCCGATCGCGGCCACCTGCTGACTCGACTGTCAGACCTCGAGCTGCTGACGGCAGACTTCCCGGAAGCCGCTGCCCATGCCACGGAGGCGCTGTCAATCGCGTCCACGCCCACCGAGCGGCTGGTCGCCACCCTGGCCAGCGCCCAGGCATTAGCGGCCACATCAGGCTGCAGCGCGGCCGTGGAGCTCGTTGAAGCGGAGGCGGAGCACCTAGGCGAAACAGACGCCGACGTGAAGTTCGAGCTACGGGCCGCGGCGGTTGTGCTGCGCGCGTGCGCCGACGCGCCTCCCGGCCCGGACGAGGATGCGCTTACCGGCGTCGAAGCCTTGCTCGGCGAGACGAAGTCTGAGCGAGCACTGCTTGCCGGACTCGCATCACTTGCGATCCTCGCCGGAGATGCGAGCGCTACCCACATCAACCGCGCCTGCGCTCGGGTCCTCACGAATCGGGACGAGACACCTTCGGGAGCCATCTCCGATCTAGCCGACTACCTCGCATGCCGCGCCGCCTTGCTCGCCGACGTCGGAGACCTGGTCGAGCATTTCCTGCAGCGCATCCCCCAGAACGACGGCGATGCAGCCGAGGCCGGCGGAAGGCCCGCGTATCTCGGACTGCGCGCACAGCTTGCTCTCTCGCGCGGCGAGTTGGCCGAAGCCGAGACCAGCGCCCGTGCGGCTCTTACTCTGCTCGGCGATTTGCCGCCAACCGCGCTCCATCGTCGGGTGCGCGCTGATCTCCTCGCTGTCGTGGCTGCCGCCGCGATCGAGCGCTCCAATCACGAGGAAGCCGAGCAGGCGCTGAGCGAGCTGCTGGGCGCTGAAGATGGGCCGAGCCCGGCCGCTACGTCTCTGCGCCTGGCGCTCGCGCTCGCGCAGTCTCTTCCAGCGCTCGAGGTCGCGTCGGCCGCCGCGGACGGGCATCCGCCGGCCGGATTGGTGGCACCGGGCATCTCGTGGCGGCCTCTCGCCGCACTCGCCCATCACGCTGCCGGCGACTGCTCGAGGGCGGTTACGCTGGCAACGGATCACCTTCGGCACGCGGAAGCGTGGGGCATACCGTCGGTGCTCGGCCGCGCGCTCGCCGTCCGGGGCGTCGTCGACCCGGGACCGGAGCGACTGAGCTTCGTCGAGGAGGCCGTGGCGGTCCTCGAAGGAACGTCGGCACAGCTCGATTTGGCGTCCGCGACGGTTGAGCTCGGGGCCGCGCTCCGCCGTGCGGGCCGCCGACGAGAATCGCGGGAGCGGCTCGTCAGCGCTGCAGATCTCGCTCACCGCTGCGGCGCTCACGCCCTCGCCGCGCGGGCGCGCCTGGAGCTCGTATCGCTGGGCGCGCGCCCGCGTCGTGCGGCCTTCAGCGGAGTCAGTTCGCTCACGGCCGCCGAACTGCGAGTCGCGCGCCTTGCCGCCGCCGGGCTGACCAATCGCGCGATCGCGCAAGCGTTGATCGTCAGTGTCAAAACGGTCTCCGGACAGCTCACCTCGGTGTACCGCAAGCTGGAGGTACACGATCGTGCTGCGCTCGTCCCGGCGATGCAGCAGGACGACGACCCCGAGCCGACACCCGAGGCGGTGCATTGACCGAAGCCCTGCGCACAACCTCGCAAGCCGTCGGAGACATGCCCAACCGCGGGACGGCGATCGGTCGCTTTGCCGTGGCGACAGAGGTGTCGTCACGAAAGCACGCAACAGTCCTTCAGGCTCGTGACAGCGATGGGCTATTCGTCGCGTTGAAGCTCGCGCGTACGAAAGTCGGTGCGGCACTGCTCGATCATGAAGCACGTGCACTCGAGTCACTCGAGGCAGATCCCGGCCCGGCACCGTGTCTGTGCGGCGCCGGCATCGCCGCCGGACGCCCATTCATCGCCACAGGATGGATGCGCGGAGCAGGCGTCCGCGTCGTGGCCGCGGAGATCCGCGAGCAGGGGGTGCCCGGCGAGATGCTCGGTCTCTGTTGCCGGGTGGTGCAGTCCTACGCCGAACTGCACGATCGAGGGGCGTTGCACGGGCACATTCACCCGCGCCACGTGCTGGTCGACGGCGGCGGCAGCGTGCGTTTGCTCGACTTCTCGCTCGCGGCGTCGCGCGCCGGTGCGCAACCCGTGGTGCGGTTTCACTCGCTGAGCGCCCCCGAACAAGCTGAGGCGTTACTGGATGGCGAAGATCCGCCGCTCACCGCCGCCGCCGAGCAGTACTCGGTCAGCGCGCTGCTTTACCTCCTGATAACAGGACGGATGTACGCCCGCATGGAGCTCGATCGACACACCTTGGCTCGCGACATCGTCGCGCGGTCGCCGCTGTCGTTCGTCGACCAGGGGGTCACCGCTTGGCCTGAGCTCGAAGAGGTCCTGGGGCGCGGGCTCGAGAAGCAACCGGATCGGCGCTACGCCTCGGTGGGCGACCTTGCCCAAGCGCTCCAGGCGCTCGCGAGCGCTGGGGATCGCTCCGCCGCCCGTCCGGTGCCCGCCGTCGAGCCTGCGCTGACTGGCGTGCTCGAGCAGTTCCTGCGCGACGCTGCCGACGAGGACATGATCAGCAATCTGCCCGCGCCCACATGCTCAGTGAACCTCGGCTCGGCGGGCGTCGCGTTCGCGCTCATGCGGATCGGGAAGCTCCGCGGCGACGCTTCGGTTCTGGCACTCGCGGACCGTTGGCTACGCGCAGCCGAGACGCGGCAGGGCGACCCGGACGCGTTCGATGACGGCGACGAGCTCACGCCGGCGACCGTCGGCGTCGTATCGCCGTTTCACAGTGCGAGCGGCTTGGCCGCCGCGCGTGTCTTTCTCAGCGACGCGACCGGCGATCGCGCCGGCCAGCAGGCCGCGCTGGACGACTTCCGTGCCGCGACCGACGCGCCGTGCGCGAACCTGGATCTCACGCTCGGACGTTCGTCGGTCCTGCTCGTCTCGGCGCTGCTGTACGCGCGCGCCGAGCCCGACTGGCCGGCGGCGCGGCGGCTCGCGGACCATGCCGACAGGCTCCATGACGGGATCTGGCGCGACCTCGCTGGGATGACGATGCCGTACTACGGGCTCGCCCACGGCTGGGGCGGCGTCGCTTACGCGAGCCTCATGTGGGCGCGGGCGCGCGGCGCCGAGCCCCCCCGGGGCGCGCGTGACGTCCTGACCACGCTCGCCGACGTCGCCGAACCCCACGAGCGTGGCGCGCGCTGGCCACTGACCGGACCCGACGGCGGTCTCTCCGAGGAGTTCTGGCCCGGCTGGTGCCACGGCAACGCCGGTTATGTCTTTCTCTGGAACCTCGCGCACGCGACCTACGGCGAGGATCGCTTTGCGCAGCTCGCCGAGCAGGCCGCCTGGCTCGCCGGCGAGGACGCCGGTGTCGTCCACCTCTGCTGCGGCGCCGCCGGTCAGGCCTACGCGGCGCTCAACCATTATCGGAGCACCGGCGACGTTCGCTGGCGCTCACGCGCCGTCCGAACAGCCGACTCCGCTGCTCGCGCCGGCCAGCGCGCAGCAGACTCGGAGCCGCCGCTCAGCCTCTACCGCGGGAGCGTCGGGCTGGCCCTACTCGCCGTCGAGCTGCAATGCCCCGAGTACGCGGCGATGCCGCTGTTCGAGTTCGAGCCGGGAGTCCAAACGTAGGAGCCCGTCCGGGCAAAGTTGGGGTGCCATCGCCCGATGCGCGGCGCCGACGGGCGGGACTACGCTGCCCCCGCTCGCCAAGCCCACTATCAAAGGAGCATGAGCATGACGGATCAGGAGAAACACGACGAAGGCGCCGAGGAGGCCATTGAGGACCTCGAGGCCCCGGCGGACGCCCAGGGCGACGTGGCCGGTGGCGCCGCGGCCAAGTGCCCCGTGCCGGGAGTGACGGCAGTGAGATGTGCCCCACCGTCGTGCACGGGGGTCAGTCACTGCGCCGGCAAGACCACGGTCGTCTTCGAGCAGTAGACGCGAGTTGGGGCGACGGCCGGCGACGCGTTCGTCGGCCGTCGCTCTTTTCGCGAGCCGAGCACATCGCAGGAAAGGCGCCGACCCCCGTGACCCATGTTGCTGAGTTTCTTGTGCTCCGCGCGCCGCTGCTGGCGCGCGACGCACTGTCGAAGTGGGCGACCGGCGTACAGGCGCCGGCCGCGTGCGCCGAGAATGACGAGAGCCTGCGGAGCGCGCTCGATTCGGACCGCGTGCTCCTGCGCGAACGGCTGGCCGCGCTGGCCGCCGACGACCAGCTCATCCAGAGCCTCGAGCTCGCCTCCCCCGACCTCGTTGAGGGCGTCGCGCGCTGGCGTCGCGAGCCGACGGCGAAGCGATCCCGGTCGGCGGAGCGCTCGCTCGTTCGCTACATCACGCGCACGGCCTCGCGCCCCGACCTGTTCGGGCTCGCGGGTGCCTACGTCATCGGGCAATTCTCCGACGACGCGCGGCTCGAGCTCGGAGCGCGCTCGCAGCTCGCGGTCAGCGGGCGCGTCGACAGCGGGCTCCTGCAGGACGTCGTGCGCCAGGCGGCTTCGGACGCGTCCGACGATCCGCGGCTCGTCGTGCGGCGCAACCCCGGCGTGTATGCCGCCGCCGGTCGGCTGCGCGTCGCCGCCCGTGTGCCCGGATCCACGAAGCACCGTCTCGTGGCGATCCGCCCCACGCCGGCGATCGAGATCGCACTGCAGGCTGCGACG
>DATAUL010000336.1:0-15218 GCA_036268255.1 Solirubrobacteraceae bacterium
CCTACCCTGGTCTTACGGACTTCTTGTCGAACTCTGAAAGCTTTCACACTGGAGGTTGGTGCCATTGATCCAGGAACACCAACCTCTGACCTCAAATTAGGAGAGACATCTCAGCCATGCGCAAACTCAGCCGATGGATTCCCATCATCGGCGGCGCCGTCGCGGGGGGAGTTATCGCGCTGGTCATCGCCAGCGGACACGGAAGCTCGACTCGCAACGTGACGACGACCGTCGTGCAATCGAGCACCCGTGCCGTTCCGACCGCCTTCAACAGCGGTAGCGGGATGAGCATCAACCAGATCTACAAGACCGACAGCCCCGGCGTCGTCGACATCCTCGTCACCACCAACGGCGGACAGGGGCAGTCGCTGTTCGGCGGCGGCTCCCAGCAGAGCCAGGCCGAGGGCGCGGGCGTCGTCTACGACACCAAGGGCGACATCCTCACCGACGAGCACGTCGTGTCCGGAGCCACCTCGGTCAAGGTGAATCTCTCCAACGGCAAGTCCTATCCGGCCAAGGTGCTGGGCACCGACGCCTCGACCGACGTCGGCGTCATCCACATCGACGCGCCGGCCTCCGAGCTTCACCCGATCGCGCTCGCCGACTCCGACACCGCTCAGGTCGGCGACCCCGTGGTGGCGATCGGCAGCCCGTTCAGCCTGCCTGAGACGACCACGTCGGGCATCGTCAGCCAGACCGGCCGCAGTATTCAGGCCCCGAACGGATACACGATCCCCAACGCGATCCAGACCGACGCGGCGATCAACCCCGGCAACTCGGGTGGCCCGCTGCTCGACGCCTCCGGACACGTGCTCGGCCTCAACGACCAGATCGAGACCAACAACTCGACGGCCGGTGGAGAGGGCTCGAGCTCCGGCGTCGGCTTCGCGATTCCGTCCAACGCAGTCAAGCGGATCGCCGACGGGATCGTCTCCGGCAACCCGATCAAGCATCCCTACGTGGGCGTCGAGCTGCGCAACAGTGCCTCCGGCGGCGCCCAGATCGGCACCGTCCAGCAGAACAGCCCGGCCACCACGGCCGGATTGCAGCCCGGTGACGTCGTCACCGCCGTCAACGGCAAGGCCGTCACCACCACCGACCAGCTGATCGCCACCCTGGACACCTACTCGCCCGGCACCACGATCACGATGACGATCAAGCGCCAGAGCCAGACCAAGCAGGTGCACGTGAAGCTCGGCGACCGGCCCGCGCAGGCGCAGAACGGCGGCTGAGCAGCCGACCACCTGACGTAACTCAGGCGCTCGCGGCCGCCGCCCATCGACGGCGGCGGGCCGCGAGCGCCACGGCGAGCGCTCCCGCCGCGACCACCGTCATCACCACCGGTCCAGCCGCTCCGGAGCCGAACGCCGAGGCGATCTCGTAGGCCCCGGCGCCGAACAGCCCGGCGATCGGCAGCGTGATCACCCACGCGGCGGCGATCGAGCCGGCGACGCCCCAGCGAACGGCCGAGACCCGCTTGCCGGCGCCCGCCCCCATCACGCCGCCCGAGATCACGTGCGTGGACGAGAGGGGATAGCCGAGGTGCGAGGAGAGCAGGATGACGAACGCCCCCGCTGCCTGCGCGGCGAACCCCTGAGCGGGATCCATCTTGATGATTCGGCTGCCGACCGTGCGGATGATGCGCCAGCCGCCGGCGTAGGTTCCCAGCGAGATCGCGGTCGCCGAGCAGATGACCACCCAGGCGGGCACCTGGACGTGGTGGGCGCTGAGCGAGCCGTGGGCGACGAGCGCGAGTGTGATCACGCCCATCGTCTTCTGGGCGTCGTTGGTCCCGTGGGCAAAGGCCAGCACCGCGCTGGTGATGATCTCCCCGAAGCGGAAGCCGCGGGTCACCGGGCCTGGCCGCCGACGGCCGAACACCCGATAGATGATGATGATCAGGATCCCGGCGGCGGCGAACGCGCTGACGGGCGCGATCAGGGCCGGGATCACGACCTTGTCGAGCACCCCGCTGCCCTTCACGCCCCCGCCTCCGACGGCGGCCAGCATCGCGCCGATCACGCCGCCGATCAGCGCGTGCGACGAGCTGGAGGGCAAGCCGTACATCCACGTGATCAGGTTCCAGGCGATGGCTCCGAGCAGCCCGGCGAAGGCGATCGTCTCGGTGACCTGCCCGGCGTCGATGATCCCGGTCGCGATCGTGGCCGCGACCTTGAGCGAGACGAACGCGCCGACGAAGTTCAGGATCGAGGCGAGCGCGATCGCCGTGCGCGGCGCCAGCGCCCGGGTCGAGATCGCCGAGGCGACGACGTTGGCTGTGTCGTGGAAGCCATTGGTGAAGTCGAAGGCCAGGGCGGCCACGACGACGACCACCAGCAGGAGCTCACTGTGCACGCGGCGGAAGCGTACGGATTAGCGTCAGCTGGCGGCGCTGGCGGCGGCCCAGGCCAGGGTCCGCTCCATCAGCTCGGTGTGGACGGCGCGGGTGCGGCCGTCCCGGCGCGTCCACGAGCCATCGGAACCGAGCGTCCACGCGTACGTGTCGTCGGCCAGACACCGCTGCAGGGTGTCCTCGAGCTCGGCCTGCAGCTCGGGCTGCTCGATCGGAGTCAGCAGCTCGACGCGGGTATCCAGGTTGCGGGGCATGAGGTCGGCCGAGCCGATGTAGTAGACGTGCTCGTCCCCGCGGTGGAAGGAGTAGACGCGCGAGTGCTCGAGGAAGCGCCCGACGACCGAGACGACCTCGATCGTGTCCGAGACGCCGCGGATTCCGGGCAGTAGACAGCAGATCCCGCGAACGTTGAGCTGAATCGGGACGCCGGCCATCGACGCGCGGTAGAGCGCCTCGATGATCCTCTGGTCGACGAGCGAGTTCATCTTCATCACGATGCGCGCCTCGTCGCCGGCCTCGTGGGCGCGGACCGTCTGCTCGATCTGCTCGATCAGCGGCTCGCGCAACCAGGTCGGCGCCACCAGTGTCTTGCCGTGGTGCTCGGGGTGGCCGTAGCCGGTCAGTGTGTTGAACAGGCTGGCGACCTCCTCGCCGATGACCGGGTCGGTGGTGAAGAAGCCAAAGTCCTCGTAGAGGCGCGCGTTCTTGGCGTGGAAGTTGCCTGTGCCGATCATCACGTAGTGGCGCACCGACCCGCGCTCGCGGCGCACGACGAGGATCGCCTTGGCGTGGGTCTTCAGGCCCGGGATGCCGTGGACGACGTGTGCCCCCGCCTCCTCCAGCGCTCGTGACCAGCGGATGTTCAGCCGCTCGTCAAAGCGCGCCTTGAGCTCGACCAGGCACACGGCCTGCTTGCCCTTCTCCGCGGCGGCAATCAGCGACGGGACGAGCGCCGAGTCGTCGGACGTGCGGTACACGGTCATCTTGATCGCCAGCACATTCGGGTCGTCGACGGCCTGCTTGACGAAACGCTCGACACTCGACGTGAACGACTGGTAGGGATAGTGGACGAGGACGTCGGATGCGCGCATCATCGCGAACAGGTCGGGTTGGGCGTCCCCATCGCCGGGGGCGGTGACCAGCCCCGGCTGGGTCACCGGAGTCCAGTTGGGCCAGCGCAGATCCGGCCGGTCCTTGATCGACGCGATCTCCATCAGATCGCCGAGATCGAGCAGCCCCTCGACGTCGTAGACCTGGATCTCGTCGACGTCGAGCCATTCGATCAGCCGCGTACGGAGCGCCGGATCCATGTCGGCGCCGACCTCGAGGCGCACGACCTCCCCGAAGCGCCGGCGGCGCAACTCGTCCTCGACCGCCTGCAGCAGGTCGTCGGCCTCATCGGAGACCTCGAAATCGGCGTCGCGCGTGACCCGGAAGAAATCATGGCTGAGGATCCTCATGCCGGGAAACAGCGCGTCGAGATTGGAGGCGATGATGTCCTCGAGCGGGATGAACGTGTCCTTGGCGATCTCCACGAACCGCGGGAGGACCTCCTTGGGAACCTTGACCCGGGCAAAGGCGTCGTGGTCGGAGTCCGGGTCGTGCAGGCGCACGATCAGGCTCAGAGACAAATTGGAGATA
Organism: Solirubrobacteraceae bacterium; assembly: GCA_036268255.1. Classification (GTDB taxonomy): domain Bacteria; phylum Actinomycetota; class Thermoleophilia; order Solirubrobacterales; family Solirubrobacteraceae; genus Palsa-465. The sequence goes on from DATAUL010000336.1 coordinate 3,995, forward strand.
TACGGGAAGGGACGCCCAGCGCCGACCGCCAGCGGGGTGAGGACGGGGAAGATCTGCTCGCGGAAGGTCTTCTCGATCACCTCCGCCGGCGCACCGGACTCCTCGCAGCTGATGATCCGGATCCCCTGCTCGGCGAGCTCTGGCATCACGTTCTGTGTGAGCTGGCGGGCGTGACGGCGATCCTGCTCGCGCACGGTGTCGTGAATCCCCCGCAGCACCTCGGTGGGCGAGAGTCCGTCGGGACCGCGAGCGTCGATCCGGGCGTCGACCTGGTCGTGCACGCCGGCGACGCGGATCATGAAGAACTCGTCGAGGTTCGTGACGAAGATCGACAGGAACTTCAGCCGCTCGATCAGCGGGATGGACTCGTCCTCGGAGAGCTGCAGGACGCGATCGTTGAAGTCAAGCCACGACAGCTCGCGGTTGACGTACAGGTCGGGATCGCGGAGATCGGGCGTGCCGGTGGCGTCGGTGGCGATCGTCCCGTCGCGCGCTGGGCTCGCGGCGACGTCTTCGGCGATCTGGTCGGTCACGTTCTCAGGCCACCCTCTGTCCGGCGATCGCGCTGAGCTCGGACGGACGCAGGAGCACGACCAGCTCGCCCTTGTGGATCCCCGCCAGGCCGCCCTTCTTCATTCGCGCCTGGGCGCCTGTGCGGTCGTGCAGCGTGAGGCTGAAGGACGGGTCGTGGCCGACGAGCAGCACATCGTCGAGGCCGGTGGTCAGGTCGTCGACGTCGAACGGCTCGCCGGACAGGCGCCGGTCGACGGTCACCTCGACGCCGAGCGGCCCACACGCGAGCTGGGCGGTCTGCAGGGCCCGGAGCTTGGGGCTCGACAGGCACGCGTCGAGGGTGGCGCCGAGCGCCTCCAGGGCGCGCCCGGCGGCTTCGGCCTGGCGGACCCCGCGGTCGGTCAACGGGCGCTCGTCATCGGGAGCGCCTTCGGCCGCCTCGGCATGGCGCAGGAGCCAGAGCATGCCCACACTGTACGACGCGTTGGCAAGCGACTCATCGACAGGCACCCTTCGGCCGCTTCGCGCGGACTTAGTGACGGACGTGTGGAGGTTCAGTCGATCAGCAGCCGGCGATGGAACACCCGCTCGAAGGCCTCGCCGTCGCCGTAGCGCTCGACGCTCCACCGCGGCAACGTCAGGTCCCCGCCGGCCTTCAGGTGCAGGTCGACACCGTCACCGTTGGTGTGCAGCCGGGCTTCGGACACCGACTGGTCGCGGCCGCGCTCCAGATGCTCGGCGAGGCGGAGGATCACGGCGCAGCGATCGAGCAGCTCTTCGTCTGTGGCGTGGGTGACGGAGGCGATGGCGCCCAGCTTGGGCACGCCCTTGCGGTGATAGCGAGTCATCTGGCCGATCAACGCTCGCTCGCGAGGATTGAACCCCGGCAGCTCGGCTGACTCGATCAGGTAGCGCGAGTGCTTGTGATGGTCGTCGTAGGCGATCGTCATGCCGACGTCATGCAGCATCGAGGCGGCCCACAGCAGCTCGCGCTCGCCTGGCTTCGGCAGAAACAGGCCGCTGGCGACGAGCGAGTCGAACATCTGCAGTGACAGCAGTGCGACGTGCTCGACGTGGCGCAGGTCTGACTCGTATTGGATCGCCAGGTTGCGCACCGCCGCCCCCCGCACGTCGGCGATCAGGGGGTCTGAGTCGGCGAGCAGCGTGCGCGCCAGGAACACCCCTTCGCGCAGGCCGGCCTCGGTCGCCTCGATGCCGTCAAAGCCGCCGGCGGATACCACCGTCTGCAGGACGACCGCGGAGGCAAGGATGATGTCGCCGCGCCCGAACTTGATGCCAGGCACCGAGCCGCGCTCCTCGCTGGAGAGCGCCGCCAGCGTCTCCACCAGCTGCTCGAGCATCGCCGGGGTGATCACGAAGCCCTGCACGCCGAGGTCGATGCCGCCGTCGACGTGCTGCGCGGCGGCCGCGAGGTTGCGCACCGCACCACCGATCCCGACGAGGCGCGAGCCCGATCCGGACAGCCAATCAACGCCGGCAAGCGACTCCTGCACGCGCGAGCGCACGCGGGCGAGCTGCTTTCGCTTCACCGGGCCGGTGCCCGGCAACAGCTCCTCGGTGACCCGCACGGCGCCCAGCGGGAACGAGACCGTCGGCCCGTTGAGGCGGTCGCGCACGGCAGTCAACTGCATGCTGCCACCGCCGATATCGAGCACGACTCCGTCGTCCAGCGTGGTCGTGTTGACCGCCGACACGTAGCCGAAGTAGGCCTCGGCGCGCGCGTCGAGCACCTCGATCTCCAGCCCGGTCTGACGATGAGCCTCGTCGAGAAACGCCTGGCCGTTGGTGGCGTCTCGGATCGCGCTCGTGGCGACGACGTGCACGTCGGCGGGCTCGATCCGGTTGGCGCGGCAGAAGCGGGCGAAGACCTGCAGCGTCTCCGAGCCCCGTCGCATCGCTTCCTCGCTCAGGCGCCCCGACGAGGCCAGGCCGGCGCCGATGCGCACCGTCTCGTACAGCTCGTCGGTGAGTTTCCACCAGGGGCCGGGCGGGGCCGTGTCATAGGTGAAGACGACCAGGCGCCACGAGTTGGATCCGAGATCGACAACGGCGACCTGGTGGTTGGCCTGGGTCTCCTGTCCGGAGACTCGCGTGGTGCGCCAGCTCACGCCCGCATGATGGGCCGCGCCGCGGACGGTGTGATCGGCGGGCCGCTGCTAGGCGCGCGTGGCGGTCGTGCGCGACGGCGCTGAAGCCGCCGCCGGCGCGGCCCTCGAGTCGTCGGTGATCACGTAGCGGATCACCGCGCAGACGAGCAGGATCGTCAGGATCACGGCGCTCGACGCGCACCACTCGCAGACGGCGTGGATGGAGAACAGCTCGCGATAGGTGAGGTAGCCGCTGAAGAGAAAGCCGATCAACGTCAGCCCGAGGGTGACCAGGCGGCTCTCCTCCCGGTCAGGCAGCAGCAGGCTGCCGAGAATCCCGACGTATCCGATCAGCCCGATCAGCGCTACCGGCATCCCGGCGAGCTTCGACCACTGCGACGTCTGCACCTTGATGCACGACGCACCGGCCGTGCACGCGGGCTTGGTGCCCGAGTAGTGAACGTAGGTGAGATAGATGGCCACGCCGAGGCCGATCACCGCCAGGACCAGCATCCCCCGGCGGAGCTTCAGACTCACGACACCGACTTGATCGCCGACTGCAGCGAGGCGTAGTCGGCCGAGCCCACGATCGGTTGCGCCTGGCTCTTGGGACCGGTGACGACGAGTGTGGGAGTGCTCGAGTACCCGGCCGTCTGAGCCGCCTGCATGTCCTTGGTGACCTGGTCAGACAGCGAGGAGGACTGACGGCTTGAGCTCCATTGGCCGTAGTTCAGGCCCGCGACCTGTTTCGCCAGGCCGCCGAGGAAGTTGTCGTTGACGTAGCTCGTCGTCTCATCGCCCTGCTCGTGGTAGAAGAGCTCGATGTAGTTCCAGCCGAGCTTCTGCTCGCCGGCGGCCAGCGCCGCGGCCTGGCTGGGCACGAACTGCGAGTTGTTGGCGGTGCTCGAGGCGGTCTCGAGCGCCTTGTAGACGATTTTGGCCTTCCCCGAGCGCACCTCGTTGGCAATCAACTGGTTCTCTGCTCCGAGGGCGAACGACTTACAGACCGGGCAGACGAGGTCGCCGTATTCGGTGATCGTCACCGGAGCGCTCGGCGAGCCGAGCGTGGTGCCCTGCTGGGGGATCCCCTTCAGCAGCGTGTTGACGCTCGCCTGGGCCGTCTTGGCCGCCGGGCTGGTGGGCTTGACGACCTTTGCCGCGCTCGAGCCGCTGCTCGAGATCGCGATGGCCACCGCCACCAGCGCGATCGCCACGACGACGACGCCGCCGACCATCCGCAACCGGCGGGTGCGGCGCTCGCGTTCGGCGCGGACGCGCTCCTCGGCGAGTCGCCGCTCTCGGGCGGCGTCTTTTTGTGCTTTGCGAGAGGCCATTCGATGAGATCGGTCAGCGTCAGCAATACCCGGACGCCGCCGGAAAATGAGCATAGCGACGGCATCCTTAGGCCACCTTTAAGCCCGATGATGGCTTTAGTGAACGCGGAGCGTGAACGGCGCGGTGATCACGCGCCCGTGCTGCTTGAGCTGGACGAACAGGCGCCAGGTGCCTGATACCGGCAACAGGACGCCGAGCGTGATCTTCCCGGGCGCCGTGGCGCGCCCGCTGACCCGCGAGGCGGCCACCCCGGGCAGCGATCCGCAGTTGGGCGCATCGGGCGCGCACACGTGCGTGTGGAAGTAGTCCAGCGAGCCTTCGCGGAAGAAGATCGCGTGGGCGAGCGCGCCGAACCAGGGCGTGAAGTGCACCGGCCGGCCGTCGGGCCCGGTGACGTCGAGGTGCACGAACTGCGCCTGGATTGCGTGGATCGCCGGGCCCGAGGCCGGCCCGTGCATGTGGAAGTGGTAGCCGTCGATCACCTCGTCGGCGTGGAATGGCGGCAGCTTTGCCGGGTGATACGCGCCCGCCACCTCCACCGTGCGCGTCAGCTGGAAGTTCGGCGGCTCCCCGGCGACGTCGGGATAGGCGTCGACGAGCACGTGATACGGGCCGGGGGCGGGGAACGTGACCTCCTGATGGAGCATGCCGTTGGCCGCGATCGGCGGATGCTCGTGGATGATGTTGGCCAGGTCATTGCGGACGATGATCAGGTGCACGCCGGTGTGCGGGCCCGGCCCGGTCTTGTAGTGGGTCAGGGGCCGCCCGGAGGGCGTCCGGATGTCGAAGGACATCATCGTCGGGCGGTGCGCGCCGATCCGGCCGGTCGGCGCGAAGGCGCCGAGCGAGAATGTCTGGGCGGGGGCGACCTTGGGGACGCTGACGGTTGTCGGTCCACTGCCGCCGCAGCCGGCCAGCAGCGTCGTCGCCAGGGCGGCGACGAGCACCCCGGGCAGACGGGTCATCGCAGCGCCGCCCGCAGCGCCGCGCGCAGCTCAGTGGTGCCGAACGCTCCCTCCAGGCGGGCGACGATCACGCCGTGACGGTTGATGGCGAACAGCCACGGCTCGGTCCGCAGGTGAAAGGCCTTCAGCTGGGGACGCAGGCCCTTGGTCGGATCGTTGTCGACGTAGACCTCCTGATGGATGAACGCGATCCGGTTCTGAAATGTCCGTTGCTCGGCGACGGTCACGTCGGTGACCGGGCCGCAGACGCGTGACGTACACAGCTGGGGCGTCGAGAAGAGCAGTGCCACCGGCCGCTTGCCGAGCACCTGCTTGAGGGTGACGGCGGCCATCTGCTCGGGTGGGTGACGGGTCGTGAGCAGGGCGGTGTTGCCGTTGACCGACGCGGCCGTGTCGGTGACGATCGCCGGGGGCCGCTGACCGACATCGGGGATCGGGGAGGAGGCGGCGACGGCCACTTCGCCGGGGGCGCCGGCCAACCCGGCCGAGGTCCGGGTGAGCGCCAGCAGGATGTACGTGCCGGCGCGGGGCAGCGGCAGCCGAGTGGCGTAGATCGCCTTGATCCCGCCCGGTCCGGCGTTCTCCCGGCTGCGGTACTGCTGGGCGACGCCCATCGGGTCGGCGGGGGCGAGGAACGGCCCCTTGGCGGGCGCGTCGGGGGTGCGGGCGATGTACAGAGCCGTGGGGGCGTACACGAAATTGCCCGCCTTGTCGGTGAGGGCGAAGGCAAAGCGGCGGTTACCGGGAGTGAAGGTCCCAGTCGCCGCACCCAGCTGGACCGACGTGCCGGCAAGCCGCGAGAGGCGGCGCAGGCTCCGTCCCCGGGCTGCGGGGAAGGCGTGGGCGCCCGGGCGCTCGGCGGCCGCGAGCGCGGGGGCGGGGGTGGGCGCCGCGCTCGCGCTCGAAGTCGCCGATGTCGTCGAGGCCGCCGTGGTGTGGGACGCCGGCGAGGTAGGGCTCTGAGACGACGAGCCGCAGGCAGCGAGGAGGACCGCAGACAGGATCCCGAGACCGGCCAGACGCACGGCGCCAAAGGGTACAAGCCTGAAGCGGCTCGCCAACGCCCGCTGTTTGCACGTAAAGATCCTGTAACCAAGACATACGTCGCCCGCGATGCGCCGGGGCCGTGCAATAGAGTGGCGGCCATGCCGTCCCCCGAGCGCAGCCCGACGCTGCCTCCCGTCACCGGATCACCGCAACGCGCACCGAACCGGCTCCGGCTGGCGGTACTTGACCGCGACCCCGGATTCATGCAGGTGCTGTCCAAGCGCCTCGACGCCCTGGGCTGCGAGTACCGGCCGCTGGCGGCGCCGATGGGGCCTGAGGGGCTCGTGGCGATGCGCCTCAACGCGCTCGTCGTCGACCTGGCGATCCTCGGCCCGAATGGTTGGGGATATCTCGAGCAGGTGTGCTCGCGGCTGCCCGGGTTGGCGGTGATCGTCTGCACCGGCCCGTCCTCGGTCGCCCAGCGAGTTCGCGGTCTGCGCCTGGGAGCCGACGCCTGGATCACCAAGCCCTGCCACGCCGAGGAGCTCATCTGCGTGATCGAAGCGGCCGTTCGCCGCCACCGGCGCACGGAGATGCCGGCGCTGGAGGCATCGACCAGCTTTGGCGAGATCACGGTCCGCCCGGACCTCTACCAGGGCTACGTCAACGACGTCAGCCTGGAGCTGACCGCCCGGGAGTTCGAGATCCTGCATCTGCTGACGGGCTCTGATCGGGTCCTGCGCCGCGAGGAGATCTACGAGCGGGTGTGGGGCTACGCGATGGCCCACGGCGACCGCTCGGTCGACGTGTTCGTGCGCAAGCTGCGCCAGAAGCTGCGCAACGGCTCGCCGGCGTGGAGCTACATCCACACCCACTTCGGCGTTGGCTACCGGTTCGCCCCCGAGCGCGAGGGCAGCGGCGGGGCTGACCTGGAGCTGGTCGAGGACTCGCCGATCGACGTGCTCGATCCGGCTCTCACCGGCTGACCGGAGGGCGGTGTGACCCCCTCGCCGGGGGCACATCACGGCGGCCTTTCACAGGTCGTTCACATCTTCGTCACGACTCGATAACGCGGCGTCGCGCCTGCCGCATCAGCATCCGGCGCGATGGCGCAGGCCACCAAGCCGCTTCCCGAGGTCCTTCAGGTCGGACCGCTGCAGGTCGTCCCTGACGAGCATCTGGCGCGGGCCGACGGCCGCGCGCTGATGCTCTCGATCAGGGAGTTGCGCCTGCTCACCGAGCTGGCCCGCCGGGCCGATCGGATCGTCTCCCGCGAGGACCTGTTCTCGCTCGTCTGGGGGCGCGAGATGCGCGCCCGTGACCGTTCGGTGGACGTCTACGTGCGCAAGCTGAGGGTCAAGCTCGAGGCCGCCCTGCCGGCCTGGCGGTTCATCCACACCCACTTCGGATTCGGCTATCGGCTGACGGCGGAGCGCCAACAGCCCTCCAACGGGTCGTTCACAACTCGATAACACCGTTGGCCGAGGCGCGGTCGAGACTCTCGTTGACTCAAATGAACAAGGAGAAAGACAAAGTGCGCACACGTCGTCTCAGCGCGATCGCAGTGACGCTGGCCACTGCCATCGGGATCGCCGCCTGCGGTTCGAGCTCCAGCAGCTCGAGCTCGTCCGGCAACCCCGCGCCGTCCGGCGCCTCGAGCAGCTCGAGCAGCTCAGGAGGCGGAGGATCGGCCACGATCAACGGCGCCGGCTCGACCCTGGCAGCACCGATCTATCAGCAGTGGGGCTCGACGCTGAAGTCCCAGGGCCTGACCGTCAACTTCAACCCGGTCGGCTCAGGCGCGGGGATCGCCTCCCTGCAGACCGCGACGGTCAACTTCGCCGGCTCGGATCCGGCGCTCAAGCCAACCGACTTGAAGGCGATGAAGGGCCCGGTCGTCCAGTTCCCGGTGGCCTTCGGGGCCATCACCGCCTCCTACAACCTGCCGGGTGTCAAGAGCGGGCTGAAGCTCGACGGGCCGACGCTGGCCAACATCTTCCTCGGCACGATCAAGACCTGGAGCGATCCGGCGATCGCCAAGCTCAATCCGGGCCTGAAGCTCCCGAGCACGAACATCACGGTCGTGCATCGCTCCGACTCGTCGGGAACGACGGCCGGGTTCACCACGTTCCTTGAGGACTACAGCCCGACGTGGAAGTCGCAGGTCGGCTCCGACAAGGAGGTCAAGTGGCCGGTCGGCACCGGCGCCGCCAAGAACGCCGGCGTCGCCGCCGCGGTCAAGCAGACCGAGGGCGCGATCGGCTACGTTGAGCAGGCCTACGCGCTGGAGAACGGCTTCACCTACGCCTCGGTCAAGAACGCCGCGGGCAACTACGAGACGCCGACGATACCCAACACCTCGGCGGCCGCCGTCGGGATCAAGATCCCGCCGGACCTGGGCATCTCGACGATCAACTCGACCGGCAAGGACGCGTATCCGATCGTGTCGCAGACGTTCCTGGACACCTACAAGGACCCCTGCAAGTCCGGCAAGGCCAGCTCGGCGATCGCCAGTGGGCTGAAGAAGTTCCTCACCTTCGCGATCGGTGACGGTCAGCAGACGCTCGGCTCAGGCGGCGACAAGCTGCCCTACGCGCCCCTGCCCGCCGGGCTCGTCGCCAAGGACAAGACGGAGCTGGCCACGATGACCTGCAACGGTTCGCCGATCTCCTAGGACGCAGGTGGAAGCAAGCGCATCACCGGTTCCCGGCGCCCGCTCGGCACTCGAGCGGACGCCGGCGAGCCGGCTCCCGGATCAGCTGCTCAAGTGGGGGCTGACGACGCTGGCGGGGCTGATCCTGGCGCTGCTGGCGTACTTCTTCATTCGCCTGATCGGACAGTCCGAGGATGCGTTCAGCCACTTCGGCGTCAGCTTCGTCCTCGGCAACGACTGGGATCCGTCGCGCAGCATCTACCACGGCGCGGCGCTGCTGGTCGGAACGCTGATCACCTCGGCGATCGCACTGCTGATCGGTGTCCCGGTGGCGATCTCGACCGCCATCTTTCTCACCGAGCTGTGTCCACGGCGGGTCCGTGGTCCGCTCACGATGCTCGTCGACCTGCTGGCCGCCGTGCCGTCGGTCGTCTACGGCCTGTGGGGCGTGTATGTCCTGATTCCCAAGCTGCTCCCGGCCGAGAAGTGGTTCGCCTCCACCTTCTCGTTCATCCCGTTCCTCGGCGGCGGCACGCCCACGGGCCCCAACTACTTCATCGCGGGGCTGATCCTGGCGATCATGATCCTCCCGATCGTCTCGGCGATCGCGCGGGAAGTGCTGTCGACAGTGCCCTCCGAGCACAAGGAGGCGGCGCTGGCCCTCGGGGCGACGCGGTGGGAGATGATCCGGATGGCCGTCATCCCCTATGCCCGCCCGGGCATCACCGGCGGGGCGATGCTGGGGCTCGGACGTGCGATCGGCGAGACGATCGCGGTGCTGCTCGTGATCGGCAACGCCCCGGTGATCGGGCACAAGCTCTTCTCCCAGGGTTATTCCCTGGCGGCGGTGATCGCCAACGAGTTCGGCGAGGCCGCGGCCAATCCGATCCACAGCTCGGCGCTGTTCGCCGCTGGGCTCGTCCTGTTCGTGCTGACACTCGTGATCAACATCCTCGCCCGTCGCTCCATCTCCCGTGGCCAGCGGGGGCGGCGAGGCACTGGCGGCACCGGGGTGGCGCTTGCCGACGCGCCGCCGGCGGGAGCTCAGGCATGAGCGAGATCGGTCTGATCCCGATCAGCTCCGCTCGACGGCGCAAGGACCGGGTGATGCGCGGCCTCCTGATCGCGGGCACGGTGATCGCGCTGATCCCGCTCGTGCTGATCGTCTACTACCTGCTGCTCAAGGGTCTACCCAGCTGGACCGGCAGCTTCTTCACCAGCGACCCCACGGGGAGCTTCTTCGGGCCACCCGGCGGCGTGCGCAGCGCGATCTTCGGCACGTTGGAGATCGTCGCGCTGGCCAGCCTGATCTCGATCCCGATCGGGATCGGCGTCGCGTTGTACCTGACCGAGTACGGCAAGGAGTCCGCGTTCGCCAATGTCGTGCGGTATTTCGTCGACGTGATGACAGGCGTGCCCTCGATCGTCTTCGGCCTGTTCATCTACATCGTGCTCGTCCTGTCGGGGCTTGGCGGCGCGTTCACTGCGTGGAAGGGCTCGGTCGCGATCTCCCTGCTGATGCTGCCGATCGTCGTTCGCTCCGCCGAGGTGGTGCTGCTGCTCGTCCCCGGCGCGCTGCGCGAGGCCGCGCTGGCGCTCGGGGCGCCGCGCTGGCGGGTGGTCACCAGGGTTGTGCTCCCGACCGCGCTGCCCGGCCTGATCACCGGCTCGCTGCTCTCGGTCGCGCGGGGCATGGGCGAGACCGCGCCGCTGCTGTTCACGGTCGCGACCGCCAGCGGTCTCACCGGCAATCTCGGCAGCCAGATGAACACGCTTCCGACTCAGATCTTCCAGGACATCACGTCTCCGCGTAACGCGATTGTTTCCCGTGCGTGGGGCGCAGCGCTTACGCTGGTGGTGCTCGTCCTGATCCTCAACCTCACCGCCCGGGCGATCGCGCGAAGGAGCCGAATAGCATGACTCCCCCAGACACCGACACGCACACCGAAGCCAAGGAACAGAGCCAGATGTCAAGCGCCGGAGGCTCGCCTGCCGAGCAGGCCGATGAAGCTCCGAATCTCGCCGAGCTCGGCGTCCGGGAGGGCGCCGGACACGCCGTCAAGGTCAAGGATCTGCACGCCTACTACGGCAGCGTGCATGCCGTCAAGGGAATCGACATCACGTTTCCCGCCAATCAGGTGACGGCGATCATCGGGCCGTCGGGCTGTGGCAAGTCGACGATGGTCCGCTGCATCAACCGCATGCACGAGGAGATTCCGGGCGCGAGGGCCGAGGGCAGTGTCACACTCGACCAGCTCGACGTCTACGGCGCCGGGATTGACGTGACATCGGTGCGGAGAATGATCGGCATGGTCTTCCAGAAGCCCAACCCGTTCCCGACGATGTCGATCTTCGACAACGTGGCCGCCGGCCTGCGGTTGACCGGGACGAAGTCCGACAACCTGCGCGAACGTGTGCACAAGTCCCTGCGCGCCGTCGGTCTGTGGGGCGAGGTCAAGAACCGCCTCACCGAGCCCGGGATCGGCCTCTCCGGCGGCCAGCAGCAGAGGCTGTGCATCGCCCGCACGGTCGCCGTCGAGCCCGAGGTGATCCTCATGGACGAGCCCTGCTCGGCGCTCGACCCGATCGCGACGCTGCGGGTGGAGGAGCTGATCGACGAGCTCAAGTCCCGGTACACGATCGTGATCGTCACCCACAACATG
>DATAUL010000337.1:0-9393 GCA_036268255.1 Solirubrobacteraceae bacterium
CTGGCGTGAGGGACCGTGGGATCACGAGTTGGCGTGCATGTCGTGGGCGGAGCTCGAACATCTCGCCGGCGACGGCTGGGAGATCGGCTCGCACACCTGCTCGCATCCGCGCCTGAGCAGCCTCGTCACGCCGCAGATCGATCGCGAGCTGCGCGAGTCGCGCGCGGAGATCGAGAAGCGCCTCGGTCGGTCCTGCGAGACGCTGGCCTATCCATATAGCGACTACGACGAACGGGTCGTGCGCGCGGCTCGCGGGGCCGGGTATCGCCTGGCTGCCACCGCCCCGAGGAACCGGCCCCGGGCGCTGCCGCTGCTATGGCCGCGCCCCGTCGTGTCGCGACGCGACGTCGGCTTCCGCTTCGGGGTCCGCACGTCGATCGCCCTCCGTCATCTCGGCAGCGCGCCGGTTCTCGGCCCGGCCAGTGACCACCTGCGACGCGGAGTCGGCTCGCTGCTCAACCGCCGGCGAAGCTGATCGTGGGAGCGCTCGAGCACTGGGAGGATTTCGAGGCGCGCCGGGCTGAGTGGTCGGCGTTGGCGGGCGAGGCCGGGAACCTGTTCGCGACGTGGGAGTGGGCCGACGCATGGCGCCGTCACGCCGGCGCAACCGGTATCGCTCACGTGTTCGCCGTGCGTGACGGATCAGGCCGGCTGACGGCGATCCTGCCACTCTGGCTGACGGCGATCAGAGGGCTGCGCCTCCTGCGCTTCATCGGGCACGATGGGGGCGATCACCTCGGCCCGATCCATGTCGCGGGCGCGGAGCACGCGGCGGCCGGCGGACTGATCCGGGCGTTGGACGAGTTGACGCCGGCGTGGGACATCCTGCTGGCAGAGAACCTCCCCGGACCGACGCGCTGGGAGCACCTGCTCGGCGCCGGCACGTTGCGGCGAGATTCCACCGCCAGCGTGCCGATCGACGGCCAGACCTGGTCGGATTATCTGGCTCACCGAAGCGGCCGGCTGCGACGCCTGCGCACCTACGAGCGACGGCTTGCCCGTGAGCACGCCGTCCGCTACCGGCTGGCGGACTCACCGGAGCGACTGCATCACGATCTCGACGTGCTGTTCGCTCTGCATGCGATGCGGTGGGGAGCTCACTCGCCGGGACTGGGCCCGGCGCGACGTGCGTTTCACGGCGAGTTTGCGGCGCGCGCGCTGGAGCGCGGCTGGCTGCGGCTGTGGTTCTTGGAGGTGGATGGCTCGCCGGTGGCGGCCTGGTACGGCTTTCGCTTCGGCGGCGCTGAGTGGGCCTACCAGGGGGGCCGCGACCCGGCCTGGGATCGAGCCTCCGTCGGGTCGCTGCTGCTGGCTCATACGCTGCGCGAGGCGTTTGCGGATGAGCAGCGCGAGTACAAGATGCTGCGCGGCAACGAGGGGTACAAACAGCGCTTCGCCTCCGAGGCGGGGGAGGTGGTGACGCTCGTGAGGGGTCGGGGCATCCGCGGGCGCGCCGCCGCCCGCCTGGCCGCAGAAGCGGCCCAACGTGCCGTCGTCGCGCGCACGCTGCGGCGGAGTCTCGGCAGAACGCGGTGGCGCGCGCTCGGCGGCGCCGGCTGATCAACCGGCGAGCTTGGCGGCCACCCAGCTGGTGATCACGCCGAGGACCTCGGCGTTGTTGAGCTCGAGCATCATGCCGTGGCCGTTGCCGTGAACGCCGTGATCGGCGAGCCGCACCAGTTCGACATCGCAGCCGCCCTGCTCCAGGTAGGCCACGAGATGGCGGTCGAACGCCAGGAACATCGATGCCTCCGCGGTGACCACCGCGATCGGAAAGCGACTGAGGTTGGCCAGCCGTCGCGCGGGCTCGCGCTGGAGCGTCAGCGGGACGGGGCCGAACTCCGCGCGCTCCTCGACGACCGTCTCCAGTTCGCCGGGATCGGACACCGGTGGGTCATAGGTGATGGGCGCGGACGCCAGACCCCAGTTCATGTCGAGGCCCATCTCCGGACGCTTGGCGAACGGCGGGCCGAGCGTCTCGATCGCGATCAGCGCGGCCACATGGTCGGACGCCGCATCGACGCCGGCGAACGCCCCCGGGCCACCCGCGGAGTGGGTGACGACGATCGCCGGGCCGACCATCGCCAGCAGCTCGGCCAGCCGCGCCCGCTCGAGCTCGTGCATCGCCGCCGGATCGGCCAGCATCGGGCCGGCGCCGCACAGCGACTGGTCATAGACGGGGTCGCCGACCTCCCGACCGCCCGGCCACTGGGTGTGCAGGCGGGCGGTGGGATTGCTGTCGGGCCCCTCCGGCGGCGGGACGAAGATGGGACGCAGGAACTCGAAGCCGAGCTGCGGACCCATCGGCCCGAGCACGTCGGGGTGGTGCGGGGAGCGGCCGTGGCCGGGACGGTCGACGACGAACACCGTGTGCCCCTGCCCGACGAGCAGCCCCGACCACCCCGGCCGCCCGTCGGGGGTCGTCGTGTAGTCGGTGGACTGACCGCCGCCGCCGTGGACGAGGACCCACGGCGGTCCCGGACCCGGATCCGGCGGCGCCTCCCATTCGACGAACATCGGACCGCGCATCACCGTGCCGAGCGGTCCCGGGACGGGCTCGATGCCCACCCAGAATGCGCCCCGGCGCGATGTCGTGACCTCGCCGGCCGGCTCGAAACGTCTGCTCACCATCGCCTCCTCATTCATATGATGGCTGCCCGGTCGATCAGGGCCTTCCGGGAGACCGGAGCCTAACCCCGAACGGAGAATCCATGCGTTTTGCCTCAGTCATCCACGATGGACAGCCGCTGGCCGTGGCGATCGACGGCGACCGCGCCACCGCGCTGCGCACCGTCACCGAGATCGGCCGCCAGACCCCGGCCTCCCTGCTGCGCGAGCCGCCGCTGCAGGACGGATCGCTGCCCCTCGGCGACCTGCGCTTCCGTCCCGTGGTGCCGGACCCGGGCAAGGTCCTGTGCATCGGGCTCAACTACCTCGCCCACATCCAGGAGACCCAGCGCGACGAGTCCGAGTACCCGGTGCTGTTCACGAAGTTCGCCTCCAGCCTGACCGGCCCCTACGACCCGGTGCCGCTGCCGCCGGAGGCCGAGGCGGTCGACTACGAGGGGGAGCTGGTCGTCGTGATCGGCGAGACGACCCGACGCGTCGCGCGTGAGCACGCGTTGGACGCGGTCGCCGGCTACACGGTGGGCAACGACGTGACGATGCGCGACTACCAGTACAGGACCCACCAGTGGCTGCAGGGCAAGGCCTGGGACGCCTCGACGCCCGTCGGACCGTGGATGGTGGGGGCCGATGAGCTCTCCGACCCCAGGGGCCTGACACTGCGCACGACGGTGAACGGACAGGTCGTGCAGGAGGCGTCGACCGACCTGATGATCTTCGACGTCGCGACGCTCGTCAGCGTCATCTCGGAGTTCACGACGCTCAACCCCGGCGACCTGATCTTCACCGGGACCCCGTCGGGCGTCGGCTTTCGTCGCGACCCCCAGCTGCTGCTGAGCGACGGCGACGTGGTGGCGGTCGAGATCGACCGGGTGGGCCGGATCGAGAACCGGATGGTCAGCGAGAGCTGACGGGCGTGGCCTAGGCGGTGGCCTGCCGCGCTCCGGCGACCATCGCCTGGAGCTTGGCGAAGGCCGCGTCGCGTGACAGGTACTTCATCCCGCAGTCCGGGGCGGCGATCAGCTGCTGCGCCGGCGTGTGGACGAGCGCGCGCCTCAGGTGGTCGGCGACCTGATCGGGGCTTTCAACCTCGCCTGAGTCCAGCGCGACGACCCCCAGGATGATCGTCTTGCCGGCCAGTTGTTCGAGCACCGATAGCTGCACCCCGGACTGGGCGGCCTCGATCGAGATCTGGTCGACCGAGCTGTCGGCAAGCTCGGCGAGGAACGAGTACGCCGGAGGATGATCGGGCACGAAGGCCGGATACCCGAAGCAGATGTGGATCGCGGTCGTGCCCCGCACGCCGTCCAGCGCGCGCTCGAGCGTCGGCAGCGCCAGGCGCCGGGCCGCCTCGGGGCGGGCCTCCATCCACGGCTCGTCGAGTTGGACGAAGTCGGCGCCGGCGGCGAACAGGTCGGCGAGCTCCTCGCGCACGACGTCGGCATAGGCGAAGGCCAGCTCCTCCTCGTGCGCATAGAAGTCGTTCTGAGCCTGCTGGGACATGGTGAACGGGCCCGGCACGGTGATCTTCACCGGACGGTCGGTCTGGGCGCGCAGGAACTCCAGGTCGGCGACGTGCACCGGCTCGCACCGGACGAGCGGACCGGTGACGCGGGGCACGGGCGCGGCCGTCCCGGCGCGGCTGCGGATCGTTCCCGGATGCTCAAGGTCGATCCCCTCCAGTGCGTTGGCGAAGTCGTTGGAGTAGCTCTCGCGGCGAATCTCGCCGTCGGTGATGATGTCCAGCCCCGCGCGCTCCTGGTCGCGGATCGCCAGCGACACGCCGTCGTCCTGGGCCTCACGCAGCCACTGGGGATCGATCCGCCACAGCTCCCGGGCCCGCAGCCGGGGAGGCAGCCGCTTGCCCAGCGCCTCGCCATCGATCAGCCAATGAGGCTGGGGATAGGAGCCGACGAGGCTGGTGCGAATGACGGAGCTGCGCACGGGTCCCGGCACGTCGGCCAGTGTGCCAGGACGGCGATCCCGCTACCGACCGTGCCCGCGGACCGGTTAGGCGCCTTCGGCGGCGATGATCTCTTGATAGGCGGCGAAGGCTGGTTTGGGCGAATAATCGTCGTGCAGCAGGCCGTAGCCGTTTTCAAGCTGGCCGCTGGCGGTGTTGGCGTCGCGCAGCGAGAACCAGCGCAGGTCCGTGACACCGTACTTCGCGCGAACACTCTCGACGGAGGCGATGGTCTGTTGGAGCACCGCTGCCTGCGTGGCTTCGGATCGATCTGCGTCGGTCGGGTAGCCGGTTTCGGCGACGGTGATGCTGACCGATGTGGGGAGGCCGGCGGTGACCATGTGCCGGGTGCGGAGGCAGCGCAGGCTGTCGGTGATGGTCGCGTTGACGAGGCTCGCGGTCGGGAACGTGGTTTGGGATGGCGCTGACCACGTGCCCGGATAGACGTCGATGCCAACCCATCCGACCGATGATGTGAAGGCGCTGCCGCCAGCGGCTTTCAGCTGCGACCACATCGGTTCGGTGGTGCACGGCGAGTTGCCGGCCGCCCAGTTGAAGCCGACTTTCACGTCGGATCGACCGGCGGCCACGAGAGCCTTGCGGGCGGTGGGAACGCCGTGGGCGATCGCGTTGATGGCGCCGGGGTAGGCGCCGTCGCCGGCAGCCGCGGACGTCGTGTTGTTGGGCTCATTGCCAATTTGCAGTGCGGCGAGCCCGGGGAGGGCAGCCAGTCGTGTGGCGATCGACTGCACCCAGGGCACGTAGCCTGCGGCCAGCTCAGAGCGAGCGGGGCGGTAGCGCAGCACCATCTCGACCCGGAGCCCATTGTCGGACCACCACTTGGCGTCGCTGAGGAGCGTATCGGCTTCAGAACTGTCGGTCCCGGTGTACTGGCCGTAGAGGTGCACCGTCAGCGTGTGGGCGCCTTTCAACGCCTTGACGGCGGCCAATGCCAGCGCCGGATCGTCGGGGACCTGAGGGTCAGCGGGATTGACCGTACCGGCGCCTGCCCAGGGGTAGATGCCGAAATGCAACTTACTCGAGGTCGAGGTCATTGTGGCCTTCGCGTGCTTGACGCGTCGCGTACGAGTCTTCCTTGTCGCCCGCGCGCTCCGGGACTGCTTGCGGAGACGCGTGGCCATTGCGCGGTACGTCCAATGCGTCTTGGCCTTGGCTGACGTCTGATCTGAGCCCGCACGAGCGATCGATGCCGATGAATCGCCAAGAAAGCATGCGGCGACGCAGAGGACGAAGAGCAGGATCGAGAGCCGGCGCACTCGACGGCCATCGACGAGTCCCGGCGTGATGGCGAGCGGGTCTACCAGCGCTGGACGTACGGTGGAGGCGAAGGGCGGCATGCGTCGTTTCCCCGTCGTCGGCGCCATCCCGCGGAGGCGCGCGGACGGCCCAGCAGACGCAGGCCGTGACTCTCTGAGTCTGAGCAGGCTGGCGATCGGCCGGACGATATACGTCCAGGGCGCGGCCTGCGTCTCATCCATGGCGGCGGTTGGCCCGACGTCAACGCGTGTGATAGACGAACTCGCCGAGCGTGGAGCGAGACCTGCCCCTACTGGGCCGGTGGCGACTCCGGGCGACGTGGCGGTCGCCCCCAGAGAACTTGAACAGGCGCAGGACGCGGGACGCGGAGACGCGGGAATAGCCGACGCTGCGCCGCCGGAACGTCGGCTCAAGCGCCGTCGCCGCCGTCACAATCGCCATCTCGTTGATGCCCTGAGCCGTTCCCAGCGGCTGAGCCTGGCGTGTTTGGTGCTGGCGTGGACGGGGCTGACCGCGTGGGCGTGGACCTGGTGGTTTCAGCCCTCGCATTCGTCCTCGCTCGCGGCTCTGGCGACCAACTCGGGTCTGTTGGCGGTCGAGATGCTGTTCCTGCCGCTGTGGTTCTTCTTCTGGCTCTGGCGCATGAAGCGGCCAAATCCGAAACTGGAGGCCCCGCAACTGCGGACGGCGATCGTCGTCACCAAAGCGCCCAGCGAGCCGTGGAGCATGGTGCGCGAGACGCTCGATGCCATGCTCGCGCAGGACTTTCCGTTCCCGTTTGACACGTGGCTGGCGGACGAGAGTCCCGACGCCGAGACGCGGCGGTGGTGCGCCGAGAACGGCGTGCTGATCTCCACGCGCGAGGGGGTGGCCGCCTACCACCAGCCCACGTGGCCGAGGCGCACGCGCTGCAAAGAGGGAAACCTTGCCTTCTTCTACGACATGTGGGGCTATGACCGGTACGACGTAGTGGCGCAGCTCGATGCAGATCATGTGCCCGCCCGCGACTATCTGCGCCACATCGTCATCCCATTCCACGACCCCCTCGTCGGCTACGTCGCCGCCCCGAGCATCTGCGACCGCAACGCTCGCCACTCGTGGTCAGCCCGCGGGCGGCTGTACGCCGAAGCGGTGCTGCACGGACCGACTCAGGCCGGCCACAGCGGCGGTTATGCCCCGAGCTGCATCGGCTCCCATTACGCGGTGCGGACCTGCGCCCTGCGCGAGATCGGTGGTCTGGGACCCGAGTTGGCAGAAGACTTCACCACCACGTTGATGATGAGCGCCCACGGCTGGCAGGGCGTCTTCGCCGTCGACGCCGAGGCGCACGGCGACGGGCCGGAGACGGTTGCCGACTGCATGACCCAGGAATTCCAGTGGTCGCGGAGCATGATGAACGTCCTCCTCGGGGTCAGCCGCCGTTACCGCCACGGGCTCAGCCGGGCCGCCAAGGTCCGGCTTGGCTTCTGTCAATGGTGGTATCCGCTCTTCGGCACGCTCATGCTCGCCTCGGTCCTGGTTCCGATCGTTGCGATCGTGACCCGCACCCCGTTCATGCTCATCTCGCTCGGCAGTTTCTACGGCCACTTCGGCCCTCCCACGCTGGTACTGTTGGCGACCGTCCTCTGGTTGCGCCGCTTGAGGTGGCTGCGGCCACGCTCGGCTCACGCGGTCTCCTGGGAGCTCGCGCTGTTCCAGCTCGTGCGCTGGCCGTGGGCGTTGTTCGGATGCTTCCAGGCGATCGCCGGACGCGTGACCGGACGAGAGTTTTCGTTCAAGGTGACCCCGAAGGGCCGGGCCGGCGTCGCCCCCCTGCCGATGCGGGTGGTGATTCCGTACCTCCTCCTGGCGCTCGCCTCGGCGACACCCGCGCTACTGGGAATCAATGCGGGAAGGGCCCACGGCTACTACACGCTGGCGCTGATCAACGTCGCGCTCTACATGGCCGCCGCCGTCGCGATCCTCGGGCTGCATATCTGCGAGCACCCCCGGGCGCTCCGTCTCGAGGTCCTACGGAACTCCGTCGGCAAGATCGCTGCGACGGTCGTCTCCGGGACGATCGTCCTGAGTGCGGTCGTCGCGCCTGGCTTCCTCGTGATCCCCGACGCGGTCAGCGCCCATTCGCCCGCCCCCTTCCCGGTGGCGGCTTCTCCCCCCCGGGCGCTCGTCCTCGGGGTCACCACCGACGCGCTGGCCAAGAACTCGACCACACCCTGGACGACTGCCGATCTCGGCGCGGTGAATGCTTTTGAACAGACGGCTCACGCGCACGCGGGCATCATCATGTGGTTCGCGGACTGGAGGCACGCGCGGTTTGAGCCAGGCCAGCTGCGAGCGATCGCGCGGCGGGGCAGCACCCCGGAGATCTCATGGGAGCCGTGGGACTACAGCAGGAGCGCGCACACCCAGGGCCGGTACACGCTGGCTTCGATCATTAATGGTCACCACGACGCCTACATCCGAGCTTGGGCCCGTGGACTACGTGCGTATGGCCGCCCGGTCCTGCTGCGTCTCGCCCAGGAGATGAACGGCAACTGGTACCCCTGGTCCGAGGCTGTCAATGGCAACCGCCCGGGCCAATTCGTAGAAGCCTGGCGCCATGTGCACGACATCTTCACCTCAGAGCACGTCACCAACATCAAGTGGGTGTGGAGCCCCGCCGGGGGATCCCTGGCCATACAGCGGTCGCAGTACCCCGGCGATGCATACGTCGACGTGCTGGGCCTGTCGGTGTTCAACGGCGGCACCGCCCTGAAGTGGGGCGGGTGGCGCAGCTTCGCCAGGATCTTTGACACCTCGGAACGAGACCTTCACGAGATCGCGCCCACCAAACCGATCCAGGTCAGCGAAGTCGCCAGCGCCGAACGCGGCGGGAGTAAGGCGGCCTGGATCACGAACATGTTCGCCGACCTCCGTCGACACCCGGAAGTCAGGTCACTGATCTGGTATGACCTGCCCAAGCAGACCAACTGGCCGATCACCAGTTCGCGCCGCGCAGCCCGTGCGTTCGCCGCCGGCGCCGCCACACTCCTCGGTGGAGGCGTCCGATGATGGATCCTGCCACCGCGCCGCGCGAGTCGATCGGCGTGATCGGCACCGGCTACGTCGGACTCGTCACGGCGACCCGGCTGCAGTTGCGCACCGACATCCGCGAGGCGATCGAACAAACGCGGCTCCTCTTCATTGCCGTCGGAACGCCGCCCCACGCCCTCCGGCGACGCCGATTTGAGCGCGGCGCACGCCGTCTTCGACGCGCTCCCCGCGTCCGAAGTCACACTGTGGTCATGAAGTTCACCGTTGCGGTCGGCACCGGAGACAGGATCCGAGGGACCTGCCCGCCGGGAACCGAACGCGGGAACATCTCAGACGCGCCGTCCGGCCCCGCCGTCGAAGATCAGCAGCCGCTGCGGGCCTGGCTTGACTCCGTGCTGAGGTAGGAGGGGAGCGTGTCGTAGGGGTTGGGCAGAACGTCGTTGGTCGCATAGACCTGCCCCACTCCGGCCGACGCGGCCTCGCGCAGGACGCTC
>DATAUL010000338.1:0-7071 GCA_036268255.1 Solirubrobacteraceae bacterium
GGGCCTGCTGGTAGTAGCTCGGCGGCTTGCCGCCGAGATGCCGGGCGTTATTGACCGTCGAGACGACAGCGGCAGCGCTACCGCCGAGCACGACGAACAGCGCGACGAACGCGATCGCGATCGACGGGCTCGGCCGCGGAATATGGAACCTCATACGGACCTCCTGGATTTGGGTTGGGGGGCGGCCCGGTGGCCGGGCCGATCGGAACAACGTGGCAAGAGGCCAACGCAATCGGCGCTGACCCTCGGTCGCGCAGTGTGAAGTTCCTCCCGGCGGCTTGGACACCGGGTGGCTTGTGTGAGGGCGTCGCGTCGTCGTCGGAGCGAGCAGCGGCGAGGGCCAGCTCGATCGTCCGCGCAGGGTCGATCCCGCCGGAGAACCGGTCGCCGTCGCCGTCGCCGTCGGTGTCGCGGACGATTTCGCTGACCGGCTCGGTGTTGACGTCGAACTCGAGGGTCAGCAGCAGGCGCGGTTCCAGATCCATGGCGTCGATCCTCCTCGGAGCGGGCGCTGTTCGCGTCGGGCACAGTGGCTGATCTTTTCCTGCGATCACCCTGAGGCTTACCCGTGCCTCCCAGCATGCTCGCCGATCGGCGACATCGCTGTGGAGGGGTTGATCGAGCGCGACCACGAGGTCGCGGTCATCGCGCGATGGGCTTGTGCGGCATCTCTGTTTTTCACGCTTAGCGGGGCAGACACGCACTCGGTGGACATGCTCGTGCCACAAGCGAAGCAGGCGTCTGTGAATCTGCTTCTGGCGCGGAAGCTGTCGAGGAACGGCCTCCGAAAGGCTCTCCCCGGTAGGGCGCGGCGTCGGCTAGCGGAGTATGGCGTCGCGCAGCGGGTAAGGGAGGCCGAAGTTGTTTTCTGGATGTAATCGTGGCTCAGTTCGTGAAGGAGGTCTCTTGTGGCCGATGTGTTGGGAGGGCAGGACCTGAGCGGGAGGATCGCCGTCGTGACGGGCGCCGCGCGTGGCATCGGCCGCGCCGGCGCGGTCGCGCTTGCGGGCGCAGGTGCTGACGTGATCGGGATCGACATCGCGGCGCTGGCGAGTCCGATCCTCGATTATGCGCCGGCTAGCGTCGATGATCTCACCGAGACCGGGCGCCAGGTGCGGGCCAGCGGCCGTCGTTGGCTTGAGAAGAGGCTCGATCAGCGCGATAGCGATGCGGTGAGGGCTGTGGCGGGGGAGATTGAGCGCGAGTGGGGCGGGGTGGATGTCGTGTTCGCTAACGCCGGGATCCAGGCCTTCAAGCCGCTGTTGGAGATGGAGGACGCCGATTGGTATGACCAGATCGACGTCAACCTGAACGGCACGGCGAACGTGGTGCGGGCGTTCGCGCCGCTGCTAGTGCATCGGGGTGAAGGAAGGATCATCATCACCTCCTCGACCCAAGGGCAGCACGGCACTAAGTTCGGCTCCTCGTACTCGGCGTCTAAGTGGGGGCTGCTGGGGCTGATGAAGTCGGCTGCACTCGAGCTCGGGGAATACGGGATCACGGTTAACGCGGTGATCCCGGGGCTGATCGACACGGCGCTGACTCGCCACGAGGACCGTTACGCCCAAGCTCTGGCTGAAGCCGGTCAGACGCCTAGCGGCGATCCGAAGAAGGACGAGCAGGCCGCGATCGAAGCGCTGAAGACCAAGACGCCACTCGGGGTGCCGTGGCTCGAGCCCGAAGATGTCGCGCCGATGGTCGTGTTCCTGGCCTCGGATGCGGGAAGGATGGTCAGCGGCACCGCGTTTGCGGCCACGGGCGGCGAGAGTGCGCATATCACCAGCTAGGCCCATACCCACAGGAGAGATCGACTCGACAGATGGACCGCCGGCGAGTCAGGTCGCCAGCGGAATCGCGTAGCGGAGGTGAAGGAGGAGCAGGTCGGACTATTCCAGCAGCAAACGTGACGTCGTGAGCAGGCGATCCGGACCGCCGGCCCCGCGTTCGCTGTCGTCCTTGGCTCCATGCGACGTGATACGTTGGCCATGGGCAATCTCGGATCCATCGCCGGGGGCGTACAGGGCCGGAAACAAAATCGGAGACGGGCAGCGTGCCGACGTGAGCGTGTGGTAGGTGCGTGCGGCTGGCCATATCTACTCGGCGCGAGGAGCTCAAGGTGCTTGGATCGTGTTTGGACGGGCCCTTCCGCTTTCGCCGGCGGACGTCGCTTGCCGCTGCGGCGATGCTGGTGCTCCTCTCTGGCGCCGGGTGGATGCCGGTCTCGGGTGCCCGTGCGGCGACTCTCGCCGTCACCACCTCGTCGCTGCCGACGGCGCGGCAGGTGAGCACCTACTCCACGACGTTGACCGCCGCGGGCGGCACGGCCCCGTATCACTGGAGCCTGAGCGGCTCGCTGCCCGCCGGGCTGTCGCTGTCGACCGCGGGGGTCATCAGCGGCACGGCGACCTCGCTCGGGACGACCAACGCGACCTTCAAGGTGACCGACTCAGCGAGGCCAACCGCAGCCTCGGCGACTCGAACCCTTCCTTTGACGGTGCTCGCGGCGCTCAACCAGTCGGTGATCTATGTCCTGAACGGCGAGGACGCCGCCGTCACCGAGTACGCGCCGGGTGCGTCAGGCGACGCCCCCCCGATTGCGCAGATCTACGGGTCCAACACGCAGATGGGCCGCGCCAATGGGTTCGCTGTCACTCCTGCCCGGAGGGTGTACGTCGCTGGGTGGCTGAAGAACGGCAGCGGCGCGGTCTTTCAGTTCGCACCCGACGTCAACGGCAACGTCGCGCCCCAGACCGTCATCACCGGACCTGCTGCCGGGCTGAGCAACCCCTCAGACGTCGCGGTCGACAAGGCGGGGGATATGTGGGTCGCCAACCACGACAACGCGACGATCACCGAATATGCGCCCACGGCATCGGGGAACGCCGCACCGAAGTTGACCCTCGGCGGCCCGGCGACAGGGCTGAACGCCCCGTTTCGTCTGACCTTTGACGCTGCCGGCAACCTCTGGGTCAGCAACCGCCTCCAACAGAACTCGACGGTGACCGAATACGCCGCCGCCGCACTGCAGCAGACGAGCACTCGGCCGGTGAACCTGGCACCGATTGGGACCCTGGCATCCGCCAGCGTCCAGACGGCGACGGGCCTGGCGTTCGACTCCCTGGGAGGGCTCCACGTCGAGGACATTACGAACGCCCGGCTCGTCGGCTTCGCCCCGGGGGCGCCGAACGGCAACCCCGCCCCCGCGTGGAACATTGCCGGAAGCAACCCCGGGCTGGCGGAGGCGAACGGGGTAGCCGCGGATCCGGCAGGGCGGCTGTACGTGGCCTCGGGCCAACTCACCGAGTTCAACTACAACGCTACGGGCAACGTCCCCCCGGCCGTCACGATCGGCGGTCTGGCAACACAGCTCGACGGGGCACTCGACGTCGCCGCCGTGCCGCCCCGGCCGCTGGCCTACGCGGGGGCGACGCCGCTGCGCCTGACGTTGGGCGGGCGGTACTCGTCCACGCTCCCGGTCCTCGGCGGCATCGGCCCCTACTCGTTCACGGTGTCGTCGGGCAGTCTGCCGGCCGGCATGACGCTTGGCGGCAACGGTGTGCTCAGCGGCGTGCCGACGACCGCTGGGACCTCCACGGTGAGGGTCAGGATCACCGACTCGGCCAGGCCGGCGGCGTCGATCACGCAAGCGCTGCAGCTCATCGTCGCGGCGCCGGTGCCACTGGCGATCTCGACGTCGGCGGTTCCCGCGACCCAGGTGGGGCAGAGCTACTCCACGACGCTGGCGGCGAGCGGCGGGGTGCCGCCGGACACGTGGGAGGTCACGGCCGGCGCGTTGCCCGACGGACTGTCACTGTCGCCATCGGGGAAGATCACTGGGACGCCGACGCAGATGGGAACGTTCACGTTCACGGTGACCGTGACCGACTCGTCCGTGCCCATCTCCCAGACCGCGTCGGCGATCCGGTCGGTGTTGGTGAAAGCGCAGCCGGGCGTGTACGCCACCAATGCGGGAAACGACTCGGTGACGGAGTATCCGCTGCGATCGGGGGGCGATGTCGCGCCGATCGCCGACATCGTCGGCCCCGACACCGGGTTGAGCACGCCGGAGGGCGTTGTCGTCGATTCGGTGGGTGATGTGTTCGTCGCCAATGAGGGCAACAACACGGTGACGGAGTATGCGCCGGGCGCGTCGGGTGATGCGCGGCCGACGGCGACCATAGGCGGAGTGTCGACGCCCTGCCGGCTGGCGCTCAGCGGGTCGGGGGATCTGTACGTGGCGTCGTTGAGTGACTCGATCTCGAAGTACAGCGTGGGTTCGGGCGCGCCGAAGCTGATCACCACGATCACCGGGCAGACTCAGCCGCGGGGACTCGCGCTCGACGCCAGCGGACATCTATGGGTGTCGGAATCGACGATCAACACCATCAACGAGTACTCCGCAACAGCGTCGGGCAACTCCGCGCCGATCGCGAGCATTGCGGGGCCTGACACCGGGCTGGCCTCGCCGCAGGGGCTGGTGTTCGATTCAGCCGGGAACCTGACGGCTGCCAACGCCGGCGGCGGCGGGATCAGCGGATCGGTGACGGTGTACCCGGCCGGTCACCTGAACGGCGACAGCGTCCCCACGACAACGCTGACCTCGGGGCTCACCCTGCCGTTGGGCGTCGACCGGGGGACGGATCAGACGATCTTCGTCAGCGACGTCAGCGCCAATGCGATCGTCGAATACGCGCCGGGTGCCACGACCTGGAGCACGCTCATCTCCGGGCCCAACACCCAGCTGAATTCGCCGGTGGGCGTGGCGGCCACCCCGCCGCTGTCGGTCGTCACCAAGAGGCTGCCCGCGGCTCATCGTGGCCGGCGCTACCTGGTCAACCTCGTGGCCGCCGAGGGCACAACGCCATACCGATGGAAGGTCGTGCACGGCCGGCTGCCCCGCGGCCTGCGCCTGAGGAAGACCGGCGCGATCATCGGAACGCCGCACGGCCGCGTGCACGTCTACCGGTTCACGGTGCGAGTCAGAGACCGGACACGCCCCACCCAGGTGGTGACCCAGCGCCTCAGACTGCGACTGAAAGCCGGTCGTCATCCCCGCCGGCACCACGGCCGCCACTGACGGCCATCCATCGCGTCACCGATGAGCTGATCGAAGCCAGGCAGACCACATGACTCCAGCGTTTGCCTGGGACGTCGATGCGTCCGACCCACTGGCGCTAGCAGCAGCGCGATCCCCTCCCTCAGGAGGACGTCGTCCTCACTGATTCGCAGGGGTTCTGACACCGATCAACCCTACCGCCGCGATTCCGGCTGTTGGCCGCCGAGCAGTTGCGCTAGCGGCACATTGGAGAGATCGGCCTTGTTAACAAACGCGCCGGCCCCGGCGTTCATCGCCTCCTCGGTCATGGCGATGTCCCGGAGCGCATTTCTGAGTAGGGAAGCCGGAGATGGTCGACCTCCCCCTTGTGTCCTTGAGCACCGGATTGCCAGGGCCCGATGTCGCGGCGGGGCTCATAGAGCGTCGCGCGTTCCCGCGGCCAAGGCAGCCGGTAGGCCTACCCGAGCGAATCGGGTGGGGAGGATCGGCAACGGTTTACCGCGCCGACGACCTTGCGCTGGAGGGCCGGATCGCGCTCAAGGCGCTGCATCCCGCTCTCGCGGACGACTGCGCCGTTACGGAGCGATTCGACGCGAGGCAAGCAGCGCGGGGACGTTGAGGCACGAGCGCATTGTCCGCATTCACGAATGCGGCGTATCTACGGACGCGCACTACATCGCAATGGAATACGTTGCAGACCGATCGCTCAAAGCCATCATCAAACGCGACGGCCCGCTCCCTCCTTCCCGTGCTGTTGACCTGGCGATTCAGATACTCGACACGGCCGGCTTTTCCCACGACCATGGCATCATCCACCGGGACCTAAAGCCCCAGAACGTCATTGTCGGGCCGGAGGGACCAGGTCAAGGTCACGGACTTCGGCATCCCGTCGCGGGACGATCGGACCTCACGGCCGCCTGCCGTTCGAGGCTGAGCTTCCAATGCCGTAGCGGGCGAGCGGAATCCACGCCGTGGCGACGCACCGGTAGGCTAGCCGGTGGATGCGCGCACGCGTCCCGTCGCTCATGATGCGTCCAACCCTCCCTCCTCTCCTGGTGGGGATCGTGGTCATCGCCGTGCTGATCGCGATGGAGACGCTCGTCGTGTACCCGCTGCGCCAGGTCGCGCCGGAAATCTCATTGGGCCTGGTGTACCTACCGGGGGTGTTGGTCGTGTCGAGCGTGTGGGGGCTGGCGCCCGGCGTCGTGACCGCGGTCCTCAGCACCGCCGCTTTTGACTACTTCCACGTCTCGCCCATTGAGAGCATCGTTTTCGGCGGTTCCCAGGGTCAGGCGGCTCTGGTGATCTTGCTCGTTGTCGCGCTACTGCTCAGCTGTGTCGCCGCCCTGGCTCGGTCGCGGGCGATTGAGGCCGATGAGCGGCGCGGGGAGGCCGACCTGGCCGCGGAGATGGCCCGCGTTTTGCTGCGCACGGATGACCTGCAGTCGGCGCTCCCGGACGCCGCGTCGCGGTTGGCGCAAGCGCTCGCGTTGCCGGTGGCAGCCATCGAGCTCGAGGCGCTGGCCGGGGAGGAGGGCCTCGCGGCGTTCCCTTTGCGCAACGGCGGCAATGTGCTCGGCACACTGCTGGTTCCCGCCGAACTACCGCGGAGGACGGAGGCGCGTGTACGCGAGCGGGTGGTGCCCTCGGTGGCGGCGCTGCTGCGAGCGGCGCGCGATCGTGAGGCGATGAGCAGCGCTCTAGAAGCGAGCCGTGAGGAGCGAGTTGTGTTGGCCAAAGAGCAGGCGGCGTTGCGCCGGGTCGCGACTCTGGTCGCGCATGGGGTTCCGCCCGAGGAGGTGTTCGCGGCGGTGAGCCAGGAGGTCGCGGGGCTGCTTCCGGTCGACTTCGCGGACATAGGTCGCTACGAGCCTGACGGTACCGTCACCGTCGTCGCACCGTGGGGCAAGGCTGTCGACAAGTTTCCCGTCGGCACCCGATGGTCCCTTGGCGGGAGGAACCTGTGCACGATCGTGTTCGAGACCGGCCGTCCCACCCGGATGGACGACTATGCC
>DATAUL010000339.1:0-8616 GCA_036268255.1 Solirubrobacteraceae bacterium
AGCGTGCGATGCCAGGTATCTCGAAAGGCCATGTGCGTCAACGTCTTTCGCTGCGACAGCAGGGTTTCCCTGCCGCGATTATGGCGCGCCGGCAAACAGGACTGAACCAAGACGCACGATCGTCGCCCCCTCCTGCAGCGCGACGACGTAGTCCTGGGTGGTCCCCATCGACAACTGCGGGAGCCCGTGGCGGTCCGCCAGCTCATGCAGGGCGGCGAAATATGGGCGGTTGTCCTGGGGTCGGCGGGCCAGCGGCGGCATCGTCATCAAGCCGACCACGCTCACCGGGCAGCGCTGAATGAAATCCGGCAGCTCAGAGGGCGCGATCCCGCTCTTGCCCGCCTCCCCGGCGACGTTGACCTCGATCATGACCTGGGTTTTTTCGGTCCCGTAACGGGCCAGCTGGGCGAGCGCCGAGTCCGATGCGACCGAGTGGATGTACCGCACACGGTCCACGATGTCGCGCACCTTGCGGCTCTGTAGATGGCCGATGAAGTCCCACGTGAACGCCTCCCCGATGGCCTCGGACTTGGCCGCGAGGTCTTGGGCGCGGTTCTCGCCGACGAGCGTCACCCCCGCCTCGGCGAGGACCGGCAGCTCCTCGACGGGGACGTACTTGATCGCCGCCAGCACCTCGACGTCCTGCGGATCACGCCCCGCCGTCGCGATCTGGCCCCGGATCCGCTCCAGGTTGGCCCGCACCGCGTCGGCCCGCAGGCCGTGGATCAGGTCAACCACGCCACGCCCGCCTGGCGCCCGGTCACGCCCCCGTCGCGGCGGTGCGAATACAGCAGCCCCGGCGCGGCGCAGAGCGTGCACAGGTCGATGTCGTACACCGCGCTCACTCCTGCTGCCATCAGCTGGCGGCGGGCGATCTCCTTGAGATTGAGATTGCCTCCGCGGCGGACACCGGCGTACGCGGCGAACGCCTCGTGCACCTCGTCGCCGACCTCGTAGCAGCACGGACCGGCGCCCGGCCCGATCGCGGCCGCCAGCTCCGCCTCGCCGCCGTCGGTTCGGTCGGTTCCGAGTTCCCGTACGGCGCTCACCCCGGCGGCGATCACGCCACCCTCCAGGCCGCGCCAGCCGGCGTGAAGCATCGCCGCCGCGCCGCCCCCGGCGACGGCGATCGGCAGGCAGTCGGCGACCAGCGCCGCCATCGCGACGCCCGGCAGATTGGTCGCCTGGCCGTCGACGCGCGGACGCTCCCAGCGGTCCCGTGTGGGATCGGCAGCCCGATCGGTGATCCGGCGCACCTCGGCGCCGTGCACCTGATAGGTGAAGCTCGGCTTCGGGGACCCGATCGCCGCCGGCAGCGCGGCGCGGTTACGCTCCATCGCCTCAGGGTCGTCGTCGGTGGCAAAGCCGAGGTTGAGGCTCGCGTAGGGGCCGACGGAATGGCCGCCGCGGCGGGTGGTGAAGACCGCGCGTGCGCCTGGCAGGTCGATGGTGAAATGCTCGCCGTGGTCGTTGAAAGGCGCCGGGGGCACGCCCGCCAGCCTACGACCGAGCGGCACGCAGCGCCTCGGCGAGCTGCGCGTCGCGATCGCCTGCCCGGCCGTCGAGACGCGCCGACAGCGCCGCGCGCAACCCGGCTCCGATCGCCGGCCCGGGGCTCACCCCCGCGGCCACCAGGTCGTCGCCGTTGATCTCCAGGCCGACGTGGCGCAGCTCGCCCAGCCATCGCTGCGCGGCCGCTCTCGCCGCCACGCCGCCGACCGCCCCGGCGAGCGCCACCGCCTCCACCGGCGCGCCGGCCGCCGCCTCGGCGATCTCCGATGGCCGCCGCGCCGCGGCCAGCTGGCCGGCCACGGTCGGCGCACGAGTCACCGCGGCAAGGATCGCGTCGCGGGGGCCGGCAGCGAACGCCAGCGCGTCGAGGCTGCGCGCCAGCTGGTCCGGAGTGACCGCCAGCGCGGCGGCCGCCAGCACGAGCGCGGTCCGGTCGCCGTCGCGGGGCAGCAGTTCGAGCGCTCGCGCCAGCACCTCGCGGTCAGGCGCGACCAACCCGGGAATCAGCTGCTCGTCGAGGCCGAGGCGGTGAAGCTCCTCCAGGCCACGC
The DNA here is from genome assembly GCA_036268255.1 of Solirubrobacteraceae bacterium. Taxonomy (GTDB): domain Bacteria; phylum Actinomycetota; class Thermoleophilia; order Solirubrobacterales; family Solirubrobacteraceae; genus Palsa-465. The sequence goes on from DATAUL010000339.1 coordinate 2,063, forward strand.
TGCGGATCGGCCTCGCCGGCCATCAGGCGCAGCTCGGTGCCCACACGAGCGCCGCTGATGGTCTCCAGCGCACCCCCGCCGATCGCCTCGCGGGCCAGAGCCGCGGTGTGCTCGTCCGGTGCGAAGCCCAGCCGCCCGGCGTACCGGGCCAACCGCAACAGCCGTGTGGGATCGTCGCGAAAGCTCTCGTCGTGCAGGACCCGCAGGATCCCGGTGCCGAGGTCGTCGAGCGCCCCGGGCACGGCCAGCAGCTCACCCCGGCGGGCGCCCCCCAGCCCCAGGGCGAGGGCGTTGACGGTGAAGTCACGCCGTCGCAGGTCATCCTCGATCGGCGCCGGCTCGACCTCGGGCAGCGCCCCCGGATGGGGATAGCGCTCGCGGCGCGCGCGCGCCAGGTCAAAGCGCCCGGCATCCAGGACGATCGTGGCCGTTCCGAAGCGGTCGTGGACGCGCGCCGACCCGCCGCCGGAGCGGCTCAGCTCGGCGATCAGCTCGGCGAGGTCGCGGTCGGCGACGAGATCCAGATCGACGGGCGAATCGCCGCGCAGCAGGTCGCGAACGGCGCCACCCACGACGTAGACGCCGTCGGCATCGCCGAGCGCATCGAGGAGCTCCCCGGCCGGCGGCAGCGCGGCCAGGCGGCTGAGCAGATCGTTTGCGAAGGGAGCCGGCACACCGCCATCATCGCGCGCGCAGACGACGCCGGGCGCCACGGCGATCTGCTTAGCTTCGCCGCCATGCCAAGCCCCGTTCCGCGGCGATGGCTGCGGCGCGGGCTGATCGCAGCTGCCGTCGTCCTGGTCGCGCTTGGCGTGGCCGTGGCGATCGTGCTCCTGCACAAGCCCGGCAACGTCTCGCACCCCAACGTCCAGTTCACCTCGCCGACGACGGCTTCGTCATCGTCGACGACCACGACCCCCGCCAAGCGCGCCAAGCGCGCCAAGCGCGCCGTCGACACGTTCACGTGGCCCTGGTACGGCTACAACGACGGCCGCACCCGCGTGTTCGACACCCCAGCCGCCCTCCAACCGCCCCTGCACGTCGGGTGGCACTACCGCGACGGCGCTCTGCTCGAGTTCCCCCCGTCCATCTTCCACGAGAGCATGTACCTGCTCGACGACGACGGCTCCGCGCGCGCGGTCAACCTGCGCAACGGCCGCGAGCTGTGGAAGCGCAAGGTCGGCTCGCTGGCCGCCGCCACACCCGCGGTCGCGGCGCAGGCCCGCGAGGTGCTGATGCCGGTGCTCTCCACGAACGGCCACACGCCGGGGGCGGGCCGGTTCGTGGCACTGTCGATGAAGACCGGGCGGATGATCTGGTCGCGGCCGCTGGGCGCCGGCAGCGAGTCCTCGCCGATCGTCAGCGGGCAGACGGTCTACTACGGCGACCAGGCCGGCAACCTGTTCGCCCGCAACGTGCGCAACGGCCATCTGTACTGGACCTACCACGCCGGCGGGGCGATCAAGGGTGGCCCGGCGCTCGTCGGCGGTGTCCTGTACTTCGGCGACTACTCGGGGCACGCGTACGCGGTGCGGGCCGTCAACGGCCGCCAGGTGTGGGCGGTGGGCACCGACGGAGCCCATTTCGGGTTCGGCTCAGGCCAGTTCTACTCCACGCCGGCGGTTGCCTTCGGCCGGGTCTACATGGGCAACACCGATGGCCGCGTGTACTCGTTCGGGGCGCGCACGGGAGCCCTGGCGTGGGCGACCGGCACCGGGGCCTACGTCTATGCCTCCGCCGCGGTCGCCGACCCCAAGGGGCTGGGACCGACGGTGTACATCGGCTCCTACGACGGCAACTTCTATGCCTTCAACGCGCAATCGGGGGCCGTCCGCTGGCGGCACCCCGCGGGCGGCAGGATCTCCGGGTCGGCGACCGTGCTGGGCACCATCGTCTACTACTCGGTGCTCGGGAGCCGGACCACGGCGGGGCTCGACACGGTGACAGGCCGGCAGCGGTTCTCGTTCAACGACGGGGCGTTCACACCCACGATCGCCGACGACCACGCGATCTACCTCGTCGGTTACAGCAGCGTTTATCAAATGCTCCCTGCCGTTCACCGGGCGCACAAGAAGCCTCCGGCGCATCGCGCTCGGCGCAGGAACCGCGCCACCCATCACCGATCCGCGCGTGCCACCCATCGCCAAGCTGTACATTCCAAGAAGCGACCGGCCGCCAAGCGCCGCGCACGGCCGCTCAGACACGGCGCCAAACAGCCGCCCCGTCGCCCCAAACACGCGTCCAAGCAGGACAAGAAGTAACGTCGCAAGCGCGCAAGCAATCGCCCAGCGCCCAGCGCCTGTCGACCTCCCTGCTATACTACAGGGTCTATGCGTTGTCGTAGTGGAAGCCACTGTCAGCAGCCGGCCGAGAAGGGCCGTCGGTTCTGTCCGGAGCACGCGGCAGAGCTCGCTCGCATGCGCGAGGAGCTCAAGGACGCCGCGGCCGCTCGTATCGGTCGGGGCCGGCCCAAGCGGTCGTCGACCTGCTGTCGTCCCGGCTGCTACGAGCCGCGCGTCCCGCCCGCCGCGTACTGCGATACGTGCGCAGCGGCCGGTTACGTGGAAGAGGCCGCTTAACCGCGGTCTGCTCGCAGCCGGGCTCCAAACCCCACACAACTGAAGACCTGGCTCAGGGTGGCCGCTGGCCGCGCGTGAGCGCGTGGCGACACGATCAGGCGAGCCGGACGGCCACGCCGTCGCGCGCCATCCGATCCTTGATCTCGCGCACCGTGTGCTGTCCGTAGTGAAGGATCGATGCGCACAGGACAGCGTCGGCGCCCGCTTTCACTGCCTCTGACATGTGCGTGAGCTGCCCCGCGCCGCCGGAGGCGATCACGGGCACGCTGACGGCATCCGCGACCGCGGCGGTCAACGGCAGGTCGTAGCCGGCGTTGGTGCCGTCGCGGTCCATGCTGGTGAGTAGGATCTCGCCCGCCCCGCGCTCGATGCCCTCGCGCGCCCAGGCGACGGCATCGCGTCCGGTGGCCGTACGGCCGCCGGCGAGGTACGCCTCCCAGCTGGGCTCGCCGGTGCGCTGCTTGGCGTCGATCGCCAGCACGATGCATTGAGCCCCGAAGCGTCGCGCAAGGTCGTCGATCAGCTGCGGGTCGGCGAGCGCCGCCGAGTTCACCGACACCTTGTCGGCCCCCGCGTCGAGCACCGCCTGGGCGTCCTGGACGGAGCGGATCCCGCCGCCGATCGTGAACGGGACGAACACCTCGTCAGCCGCCCGCCGGGCCAGCTCGACCACGGTGGCTCGCTTGTCGGAGGTGGCGGTGATGTCGAGGAACACGAGCTCGTCCGCTCCGGAGGCGTCATAGCGCGCAGCCAGCTCAACCGGATCACCGGCGTCGCGCAGGTCGAGGAAGCCGACTCCCTTGACCACGCGGCCATCGTCGACGTCGAGGCACGGAATGACGCGCTTGTAGTGCATCAGTCGTCGAGCGCCGCCTGCGCGTCGGCGACCCCGAAGCGCTGCTCATACAGGGCCGTGCCGACGATCACACCCGTCAGGTTGACCTGGCGCAGACGCGCCAGCCCCCGCAGATCCTCAAGGGACGAGACGCCGCCTGAGTAGATGACCGATCCGCGCACCACCTGGGCGATCCGCATGACCTCGTCAAGATCGGGCCCCGACAGCATCCCGTCGCGCTCGATGCTCGAGTACACGAACCGCGAGATTCCGCGATGGCCGAGTGCGTCGATGGCCGCCTCCGCTGGGACCTCGCTCTGCTCGGTCCAGCCGGCCGTCGCCAGCAGGCCCCGGCGGGCGTCGACAGAGACGACGATCCGGTCGCCGTATTCGGCCAGCGCCTGGTCGAGAAAATCGATGTCGCGGAGCGCGGCGGTGCCGAGCACGGCCCGTGCGGCGCCTGCCTCGAGTACGTCGCGGACCGCACCGGCGCTGCGCAGTCCGCCCCCCACTTGGACGGGAACGTCCACCCCGGTCACGATCCGGCGCACGTGGTCGAGGTTGACGGGGGCCCCGCTGCGAGCGCCGTCGAGGTCGACGACGTGCAGCATGCGTGCGCCGTCACGTGCCCAACGCTGGGCGGCCTGCAGCGGGTCGGCGTCGTAGACGGTCTGTTGCTCGAAATCACCGCCGGTCAGGCGCACCGCCTTGCCCTGCAGGATGTCGACGGCGGGCAGGAGGATCATGCGCGCGCGGAGAAAGCAGCTCCGCCGACCCGCACGTCCGCCTCGCCGCGCTCGCAGCACTCGACGAAGCCGCGCAGCATGCGCAGCCCGTGACCCGATGACTTCTCGGGATGGAACTGGACGCCGAACACCAGCTCGCGGGCGACGATCGTGGCGAACGACTCGCCGTAGGTGGTCGTGCCGACCACATCCTCGGGATGCTCGGGCCGGGCGACCAGCGAATGCACGTGGTAGAAGGCGGCGCCGGCGGCGGGGAGCGCAGCGGTCAGCGGCGACGACTGCGCGAACGCGACCTCGTTCCAACCGATATGCGGAACCCGCAGCCCTCCGGTCCGTAGCGGCGAGACCTCGCCGGCGAGCAGACCGAGGCCCTCGGTGGGCTCGAGCTCGACCGATCGATCGAACAGCAACTGCATGCCGAGGCAGATGCCGAGCACCGGCGTGCCCTCGGCGGCGCGGCCGCGGATCGCTCCGATCAGCCCGAGCTCACGGAGGCTGGCCATCGCCGCCGGAAACGCGCCGACGCCGGGGATGACCAGCCCGTCGGCCTCCCGCAGGCGCTCAGGGTCGCCGGTCACCGTCACGTGCGCACCGACATGCTCGAGCGCCTTCTGCACCGAGCGTCGGTTGCCCATGCCGTAGTCGACGACGGTGATTCGGTTCCCGCCCACCCGTGCGTTCATACCAGCGTCCCTTTGGTGCTGGGAACTCCGTGCTCCGTGGGGTCCACCGCGGCAGCGGTCCGGAGCGCGCGGGCGAACGACTTGAACAGCGCCTCGATCATGTGGTGGGCGTTGGTGCCCGTCTCCACGGTCAGGTGCAGTGTCATCCGGGCGTTGGCGGCCACGGCGCGGAAGAACTCCTCGGTCAGCTCGTAGTCGAAGTCGCCGATCGCCCCCGGTGGCAGCGCGGCGTCGAACGCCAGCAGTCCGCGGCCCGAGATGTCGATCGCGCACGCGGCCCGCGACTCGTCCATCGGGACGGTCGCCTGCCCGTAGCGGTAGATCCCGGCACGATCGCCCAGGGCCCGGTCCAGGGTCTGCCCGAGGCAGATCCCGACGTCCTCCACCGTGTGGTGAGCCCCCGTCTGCAGGTCGCCGCGGGCCCGGACGGTCAGGGCCATCCGGCCGTGGCGAGCCAGCAGATCGAGCATGTGATCGAAGAACCCGACGCCGGTGTCACGCTCACCCTCGCCGGTTCCGTCGAGGGCAAGCTGGAGGAACACCTCCGTCTCAGCGGTGCGACGGTCGATCTCGGCGGTGCGGCTCATACTCCGTCATTGTCGCGAATGCGGGCCTCCATCGACCGGGCGTGCAGCTCGAAGCCCTCGGCGCGCGCCAATGGTGCCGCCGTGCGGGCAAGACCGGCCGCTCCACCTCCGATTCGCACCTCGCTGATGCGCCGGCGGAAATGCTGGGGCGAGAGCGCGGACGCAAAGCGCGCGGCGCCGTTGGTGGGCAGCACGTGGTTGGAGCCGGCGATGTAGTCCGAGAATGCGGTCCCGCTGGCCGGGCCCACGAGCACACAGCCGGCGTGGCGCACGTCCGCGGCCATCGCCTCGGCGCCGGGTCCCACCAGCTGCAGGTGCTCGGGAGCGAACGTCTCGGCGATGGTGAGCGCCGACGGGAGCTCCGAGACCTGCACGAGCCGGACCACCGCCTGCTCGGCACTGTCCTCGTCGTCCTCGGCGGCGATCCGCTCGCCAAGCGCATCGAGCAGTTGGCCGGAATCCGAGATCGCGACCACGAGCGAACCGGTTCCGTGCTCGGCCTGGGCGAGCAGGTCGAGCGCGAGCGTGTCCGCATCCTGGTCTCCGTCGGCGATCATCAGCAGGTCGCTGGGACCCGCGAACCCGTCGATCCCCACGTGGCCGAACACCTGGCGCTTGGCCTCTTGCACGTACAGGTTGCCGGGGCCGACGATCACGTCGACGGGCGTCACCGTCTCCGATCCGTAGGCGAGAGCGGCGATCGCCTGAGCCCCGCCCATCCGGTAGACCACCGATGCTCCGGCCAGCCGGCAGGCTCCGAGGACCGTCGCGTTGACCTCGCCGTCGCGACCGGGCGGAGCGCACACCGCGATCTCCTTGACCCCGGCCACGCGGGCGGTGATCACGCCCATCACGACGGTGCTCGGATACGGCGCCCGCCCTCCGGGGACGTAGATCGCGCCACGGTCGACGGCGACCTCGCGCAGCCTCACCTCGTGACCGTCGAACTCGACGGTCTGCTCGGGATGAACGCTCGCCTCGGCGACCCGCATGACGTTCGCGATCGCCAGGCGCAGCCCCTCGCGCAGCTCGTCGTCGAGGCGATCGGCCGCCGTATCGAGCTCGGCGTCGGGAACGCGCAGCGCCGACGGCGTGCTGCCGCCGGTGTCCAGTTCGCGCGTGTA
>DATAUL010000340.1:0-8353 GCA_036268255.1 Solirubrobacteraceae bacterium
CCTGTTCGGGCGCTTCTACGACGGTCTGGGCCGGCTGCACATCGTCCGCGACAGCTCATTTGTCAAGGGCAGCCCGGCCGACCTGCTGTCGGCCACGAGCGGAGATTTCGACGCCACCGGAACGGTGCTGTTCGAGACCTACAACGGGCGTGTGGTGACCGTCGACTACGCATTTGACAACAGCACCACGCTGGCCAAGCGCAACGTCTGCACGGTCTACGGAACGGCGATCTCGTCGTGAACGTCGCCGGCGGGTGGGCCGCGTGGGAAGCGATCGGATGAAAGCCCCGCAGGTCAGATCGCGGGGCGTCAGTGGTGGACGCCGAGCACCGGAAGCGTGAGTGACGGGGTCCGCACGAGGCAGCCCGATGTCGAATCGCCTTCGACTCCGTCGTTTCCGGCCGCCGGGAACGCCGTGGTGAGCGCGTCGGCGATCAGATGCGCCCGGGCAGCGTAGCCGGGCGAGTAATAGTGAATGCCATCCGGGATGAACCAGCGGTCCTTGACCGCGGATGCCCAGTCGTAGATCCGCATATTGGGAAAACGACTGCAGGCCTTGAGCAACGCCTGATCCCAGCGCTCCATGTTGGCCTCGGCGTAGGGACCGCCCGAGACCAGCGACTTGACATTGACCCACATGACCGGCTGGTCGCCGATCGTCGCCATCATCCGGTCGATCCGCGTCGCCAGGTTGACCGACGAACCCACGTAGACGTCGGCGGAGTCGTTGGTACCGAGGGCAAGGACCCAGCAGCCGTGGTAGCCGCCGGCCACGAGCCGTCGCGCGACCGCCTGGGCGTTCGTCTTGCCGGGGAGGGTCTCGACGATCGAGGTGGCGGCCGTGATCTCCATGTGCTGCTCGGTCACCCCCACTCGCGCGTACTGAGCGGTGATGCGCTGCGCGGGATCGGGCAGATAGTCGGTTGAGGTCAGACCCAGGGAGGTCGAGTCGCCGATGTGGACGACGGCGCGGCAGGAGCTGCGCCCGGACGGGCGATTTGCGGCGCGGTGCGAGACGGCGGCAGAGTTGGTGCTCGTCGACTGCGTCGTGCTCGCCGGCCCCTTCGTCGCCGTGCTCGCCGAGAACGCCGCGGTCGCCGACGAGGGCACGGTCTGCGGCGCGGGCTCACCGAGCGTCGCCCGCTGGGCGACCACGCTCGCCGCCGCCGAGCTGCCGAACCGGGGCGGACGGACCCCGGCCAGCCCAACCGCCGCCGATCCCACGCCGAGCACCGCGGCGACGAGGCCGGCACGGACGCCGAGGGGCACCAGGCGCGGGCGCCAGCTGACCGCCCGCGCGGCAGCCCACATCCGACCCAGCGCACCGTGGCGGATCGGCTCCTCGACCCAGCGCCAGGAGAGCGCGGCGATCAGCACGCTGGCCGCCACCTGGGCGATGGCGCGCAATGGCTGCACCCCGTGGCTGCTCGCCGGGGTGGTCAGCACGATGATCGGCTGATGCCACAGGTAGATGCCATACGAGCGCACGCCCACCCAGCGCAGAGGACCGAAGCCCAGCACCCGCGCGAGCCGGCTGGCCGGATGGGCGCCCGCCGCCACGACGAGGACGGTGGCCAGCGATAGGAGCACGAGCCCACCGTGGTAGAGAAACGGCGAGTACTGGTTGGTGCGCCATACGAGGACGACGATCGCCGCCAGCCCGACGACTCCCAGGCCGTCGATGATGCGCCGCGCCCCGGCGGTGACCCGGGCGGTGAGTCCCCGGCTGGGCCACACCATCGCCAGCGCCGCGCCGAACAGCAGACCGAACGCGCGTGTGTCCGATCCGTCGTAGACCCGCGACGGATCGAGGCTGGGGTGATACAGCAGCGCCATCTCGATCGCCGAGCCGGCTGCCAGTGCCAGGGTCACGCCCGCCAGTCGCGGCCGGATCTTGATCGGGCGCCGGCGCTCGCGCACCGCCCACACGCCGGCGAGCAGCAGCCACGGCCAGACCAGGTAGAACTGCTCCTCCACCGCCAGCGACCACAGGTGGTTGAGCGGTGACGGCGGTCCGAACTGCGCGAAGTAGGAGACGTGCTGGGAGACCTGCCACCAGTTGTTGACGTACAGCAGCGCCGAGATGACCTGCCCGCGCACGTCGCTCAGCCGGGAGTGAAAGCCCACCGCCACCCACACCGACACGACGATGAGCATCACGTACAGGGCGGGCAGCAGCCGCCGCGCCCGGCGTGCCCAGAAGTCGACCAGCCGACGGGGCCCGTTGGCCTGACCGAGCAGCAGGTCAGTGATCAGATAACCGCTGAGGGTGAAGAACACCCCCACGCCGAGCAAGCCGCCGGGCGCCCACCCGAGGCCGAGGTGATAGGCGATGACCGCGCACACCGCCAGCGCGCGGACGCCATCCAGCGCCGGCATGTAACGAGCCGAACGCTGAACGGGTTCAGGCACAGTGGGTCGATGGTACGTCCACGACCCTCATCGGCGTGCGAAATTCGTTTCACCGCGCGGGGGCGCGGGGCCGTCTCAGGTCAGCGCACCCATCGGCCGGCCCACATCCGCAGCCCCAGGATCCGCCGGCCGTCTCGCTCCTCGACGCTGAAACAGCGCGCGCCGGCGGGCGGGTCCGCGAGCAGGCGCTCGATCACGTCCCGAGCGGCGGCGCCGCCGGAGCCACGGGCCAGCCAGTCGTCGAAGTCGAGCTCGAGTCCAAGCAGCACGTCGTCTCGGAGCTTCAGGCCGGCGGCGCGACCCAACCGGCGCAGCCGGCCGAGCCCGAGGCAGGCCCAGTGCGAGGGATCGCGCAGGCGCTCGATCTCCTGAGACCAGGCCGCCGCGTCCGCGTCCTCGTCGGCAAGGTGGTCGGCGATGACGATCGCGCCCGCGGGCCGGGCGACGCGCGCCATCTCCTCCACCACGCGCCCGGGAGCCGGGATGTGGTGCAGCGAGAAACGAGTGATCACGCCGTCGAAGGATCCGTCGGGCTCGGTAAGGGCGGTCGCGTCGCCAAGCGCGAACGTGGCGTTACCGGTGCCGGCGGCGGCCGCCTCGCGACGGGCCACCTTGATCATCGCCGGCGTCACGTCGATGCCATGCACCTGGGCGACCTCACCCGCGAGCCGCCGGCTGATGATGCCGGGGCCGCAGGCCACCTCCAGCCACCGCTGGCCGGCGCGTGGGGCGACCAGGCGCAGCAGCTCGTCGAGGGTCCGTGACGACTGGGCGACGGTGCTGGTCGCAAACGACTCCGCCTGGTGGGTGAACTCACCGACGATCTCGTTCTGCGTCATGACCGGCAGTATGACGTCCGTGCGCCGCCGCACTCCCTATGACCGCGAGATCTTCCTGCTTGCGTTTCCGGCCCTCGGAGCGCTGGCCGCCGAGCCGCTGTACCTGCTGGCTGACACGGCGATCGTCGGTCACCTCGGCACACCCCAACTGGCCGCGCTGGCCCTGGCCAGCACGCTGCTGACCGGATTGGCGACGTTCTGCAACTTCCTCACCTACGGAGTCACCGCTCACGTGGCGCGCCTGCACGGGGCCGGTGAAGTTCAGCGAGCGGGCGCGGTCGCCGCCCAAGCCCTGTGGGTGGCCACCGGGCTGGCGATCGTGGTCGCAGGCGTCGCCGAGGCGCTGGCGGGGCCGCTGATCAACCTGCTCGGCGGTGGCGGCCAGGTCGCCGCGATGGCGACGACCTTCCTGCGCATCGGGGCGCTCGGATTGCCGTTCGCGTTGATCGCGCTCGCCGGCCAGGGCTATCTACGCGGGATCGGCGATTTGCGCCGGCCGCTGATCGTCGTCGTCGTCGCCAACGTCGTCAACGTCATCCTCGAGCTGGTCTTCGTCTACCGGCTGCACTGGGGTCTGGCGGGCTCGGCGTGGGGCACGGTGATCGCCCAGGCCGGCATGGGACTGGCCTTCGCGCTGGCGCTGCTCGCAGCACCGTCCGGCCCGGACGGTCGCCGGCCGCGCGTTGCCCTGATGCGACCGCTGCTGCGGATGGGCAGTGCGCTGATCCTGCGCACGGCATCGCTGTACGGCTCGTTCCTCGTGGCCAGCGCCGTGCTGGCGCGCGTCAACGCCTGGTCGCTGGCCGCCCATCAGATCGGGATGCAGCTGTTCGGCTTCCTGGCGCTCGTGCTCGACGCGATCGCGATCGCCGGGCAGGTGATCGTCGGTCGCCGGCTGGGCGCCGGCGACGGCGAGGGCTCGCGCGAAGCCGCCCAGCGCATGATCGAGCTGTCGGTCGCCGGAGGGATCGTGCTGGGAGCGGCGTTGATGGCCCTCCAGGGCGTGATCCCGGAGGCGTTCACCAGCGATCCCCGTGTGATCGAGCGCGCCCACGCCTTCTGGCCGCTGTTCGCCGCGATGCAGCCGATCGGCGCCGCGGTGTTCGCGCTCGACGGGATCCTGCTCGGTGCCGGCGAGACCGACTACCTGGCCTGGAGCATGCTCGCCTCGAGCGTCGTCTACGTGGCGGTGGCGGCGCTCTCGCTGGCGCTGCACTGGGGGATCGTCGGCGTGTGGGCGGGCTTCGACGTGCTCATCCTCGTCCGGCTGGCGACGTGCGGCGCCCGGTTTCGCAGCGGCCGCTGGGTGGTGGTCGGAGCCGGCTGACAGCACATATCGGGACTCTCACCCACGCAACCCAGCGGTCGCGCGGCGATGTCAGGTCCGCGGCGCGTGCTCGGGCGGGGTGTCGACGATCAGCCGGCTGGAGCGCCCGTGGGTGATGAAGCTGAACGTCCACTCCAGCAGGACGAGCAACCGGTTCTGAAAGCCGATCAGATAAAAGATGTGGACCCCGAACCAGACGAGCCACGCCGGAAGCCCGCTGAGCCGCAGGAAGCCGATCTCGGCGACGGCCCGGCCGCGGCCGATCGTCGCCACGTTGCCCTTGTCCCGATACCGGAACGGCGCCACCGGCTCGCCGCGCAGGCGCCGGCGCACGCTGCGTCCGGCATAGGTCCCCTGCTGAATGGCCACCGGGGCGACGCCCGGCAGCTGCTGAACCCCGCCGTCGGGCTTGCGGACCGCGGCCATGTCGCCGAGCACCATGACCTCGGGATGGCCGGGGAGCGTCAGGTCGGGCTCGACCGTCACGCGGCCGGCGCGGTCGATGTCGGCGCCGGTCGCCTCTCCGAGCATGCCCGCCAGTCCCGAGGCGCGGACGCCGGCGGCCCACACGACCGTGCGGGCCACGATCCGCTCGGTCGACCCGTCCGGCGTCTGCAGCGTCACCGACTCGGCATCCATGCCGACGACCGTGCGGTTGAGCGTCGGCGTGACCCCGATCCGCTCCAGCGAACGGGCGGCCTTGGCCGACAGGGACTCCGGGAACGTGGTCAGCAGCCGGTCGAGTGTCTCGACGAGCAGCACGCGAGCGCCGGTGGGGTCGGTGCGCCGAAAGTCGCTGCGCAGCGTGTCGCGCGCCAGTTCGGCGATCTGGCCGGCCATCTCCACACCGGTGGGTCCGCCGCCGACGACGACGAACGAGAGCTGGGCGGCCTGTTCGGCGGGGTCATCGATCATCTCGGCACGCTCGAACGCGCTCAGCAGTCGCGAGCGGACGGTGACCGCGGACTCCAGCGACTTGACCTCCGCGGCGTGCTCGCGCCACTCCTCGTGGCCGAAGTACGAGTAGCTCGAACCGGCGGCGACGATCAGCGTGTCGTACTCAAGGGGAGCCGGTACCGCCTCATCCGGCGAGACATCGTCCAGTGTCACCCGGCGAGCCTCCAGATCGATCCCGGTGACGTCGGCCAGCAGCACCGTCACGTTGCGATCGCGCTTGAACAGCGCGCGTAGCGGATAGGCGACCTCGCTGGGCGGCAGCGCTCCGGTGGCCACCTGGTAGCTGAGCGGCTGGAAGAGGTGAAAGTTGCGGCGGTCGACCAGCGTGATCTGAACCGGCGCGGACGCCAGCTGACGAACGGCACGCAGGCCGCCGAAGCCTCCGCCGATCACAACGACCCGATGGTCCCCGTCGGCCATAACCCTCAGGAAAGCACGTCTGGGGCGTCGCGGCATTTGATTGCCCGTACACGCCGGCCGTACGATCGGCTGATGGAACTGCAACTTCACGACAGCGTCGCTGTGGTCACGGGCGCGAGCAAGGGGATCGGTCTCGCCGTCGCCCGCGAGTTGGCCACCGAGGGCGCCCGGGTGATCGCCGCCGCGCGGACCCTCGACGCGCTGTCGGGCATCGACGGGGTGTCGCCGTTCGCCGTCGACCTCTCCGACCCCGCCGGGCCCGGCCGGCTGATCGCCCACACGATCGAGCTTCACGGCCGGGTGGACGTGCTCGTCAACAACGTGGGAGCGGCCCACGTCCGCACGGAGGGGTTTCTCGGGACAACCGACGCGGACTTCCAGGCATCGATGGAGCTCAACTTCTTCGCCGCCCTGCGGGCAACCCGTGCGGCGCTGACCGACATGATCACCCGCGGCCACGGCGTGATCGTCAACATCGGGTCGGTCAACTCGTTCTTTGAGCCCGACGCCGGGGTGCTCGACTACGGCGCGGCCAAGGCCGCCCTGACGAACGTCGCTCAGTCACTGGCCCAGGAGTTCGGGCCCCAGGGGATCCGGATCACGAGCATCGCGCCCGGGCCGGTCGCCACCGACCTCTGGCTGGGCGACGGTGGCGTCGCCGCCACCGTGGGCGCCGCCAGCGGCACGGGTGCCGAGGCTGTCCGCCGGGGGATGGCAGCGTCGATGGCCACCCGCCGTTTCACCACCCCGGAGGAGGTGGCGGCGCTCGCGGCGCTGCTGGCCTCGCCGCGCGCCGGGAACGTGACGGGCGCCAACTGGGTGATCGACGGCGGGTTGACCAAGACGGTGTAGACACGCCGGAGGGCGCCGCGGCTGCTATCACTGCGGGCCTGTCCCCCATGGACCTCGATCTGCTCGTCATTGGCTCGGGTCCGGGTGGACAGCGGGCGGCCATCCAAGGTGCAAAGCTGGGAAAGCGCGTCGGGGTCGTCGAGCGCCGAGACCGGATCGGCGGGGTTTCGATCCATACCGGGACGATCCCCTCAAAGACCCTGCGCCAGTCGATCCTCGAGGAACTGGCCGGCCGCGGGGTCGACGTGGCCGACCCGTTGCACCCCGAGCGCCAGCAGTCCGCGGCGCTGCGGTACCTCTACGACCGCACCGCCAGCGTGGTGGCGATGGAGACAGCGGTCGTGCGCGACCAGTTCCGGCGAAACGGCGTCGGCCTGCTGATCGGGGACGCCGCGTTCGTCGACGAGCACACGATCGAGATCACCGATTCGACCGGCGAGCACGGCGGCATCCGGGTCACCGCGGAGAACGTCGTGATCGCCGTCGGCACGCGTCCCGCGCGCCCCTCCGGAGTGGACTTCGACGACCGACGGGTGATCGACTCCGACGGCGTGCTGCACCTCGAGCTGCCGGTCCCCAGGACGATGACGATCGTCGGCGCCGGCGTGATCGGCGTGGAATATGCGTCGATGTTCGCCGCGATGGGGGTTCGGGTGACGCTCGTGGACGCCCGCGACCGGCTGCTGCCCTACGTGGACCGGGAGATCACGGTCGCGCTGCAGTTCCTGCTGCGCAAGCGCAACGTGACCTTCCGCTTCGGCGAGGAGGTCACCGGCGTGTCACGCAAGGGCGAGCAGGTGATCACGCAGCTGAAGTCGGGCAAGGAGATCCCGTCCCACACCCTGCTGTACGCCACTGGTCGTCAAGGGGCCACCGACACGCTGGCGCTGGAGAAGGCGGGGCTCAAAGCCGATAAGCGCGGTCGCCTGCCGGTCGACGACGAGTACCGCACCCCGGTGGCGCACGTGTTCGCCGTGGGTGACGTCGCCGGCCCGCCCGGCCTGGCGGCCACCGGCATGGAGCAGGGCCGGATTGCGGCGCTGACCGCGTTCGGCGAGCCCGCCGCCCGTCTCTCAGAGCTGATTCCCACGGGCATCTACGCGATCCCCGAGATCTCGTTCGTGGGGCAGACCGAGGAGCAGCTGACGGAGGCCGCGATCCCCTACGTCGCCGGGGTTGCCTGGTGGCGTGAGCTGGCCAAGGCGATGATGATGCGCGAGGAGGAGGGGCTGCTCAAGATCCTCGTCTCGCCCGATGGCGGTCGCCTGCTCGGCGTGCACGTGATCGGCGCCCAGGCGACCGACCTGGTCCACATCGGCCAGGCACTCATGGACCGCGAGGCCGGCCTGGACTTCCTGGTGTCGGCGGTCTTCAACTACCCGACGCTCGCCGAGGCCTACAAGGTGGCGGGGCTGGACGCGCTCAACCGCATGCGCGACCTGAGCTGATCGCTGTCACTGGCCGCGCAGCGACGCGATCACCTACTTGGTTAGGCAGCCATCCGCTCCAGCAGCCAGTCGTACAGCTCGTCGAGGTGGTTGACGAC
>DATAUL010000341.1:0-15847 GCA_036268255.1 Solirubrobacteraceae bacterium
TGGTCGACGCCGCCATCGCGATGCTCGATGCCAAGGGCGTCCCCGAGGAACGGGTTTTCTACGACAAGTTCACGACAACCGCGCCGGAATAGCGCGGAGAGGGAGAGAGCAACTCGATGGCAACCGACACAGAAGCTCCTACCAAGGGCGACGCTGTCCCGCCGCCGGTCAAAGAGCGCAGCGTCCCCAAGCCGGTGTTCACCGACGCCGAGGCAGGGGCCCGTGGTGAGTTCCCCTCGTCGACGAGCCGGACCTACAACTACTTCACGCCCGCCAAGCGGCGCGCGACGATCTACGAGGACGTGACCGTCGACATCCAGCCCGATCCCGAGCGCCATCTGCTCCAGGGATGGGTCTACGGCTTCGCTGACGGCACCGGCGGGTATCCGCAGGAGTGGACGAAGCTGAAGTCCTCCAACTGGCACAAGTTCCTGGATCCCAACGAGGAGTGGGAGCAGACGATCTACCGCAACAACGCCAACGTCGTGCGGCAGATCGGTTCCAACCTCGCCAACGCCAAGGCCGCCCGCGCGTTCGACGGCTGGAACCGCGGCTGGATCAAGACGGTCGAGCGCCACGTGGGCGCCTGGGCGCACGTCGAGCACGGCATCGGCATGCACGTCTATCTGCCGGCACAGCGTGACGCGCCGACCAACATGATCAACAACGCGATGTCGGTCGCCTCCGCGCACAAGCTGCGCTTCGGCCAGGACCTCATCCTCTACAACCTGGAACTGTCCGAGAACGTCGACGGTTTTGACGGCGACGCCCACAAGGACGCCTGGAACAACGATCCGATCTGGCAGGGCGTACGCGAGAACGTCGAGGGGATCACCGGCATCCGTGACTGGGCCGAGGCGTTCTTCGTCGCCACGGTCATCTTCGAGCCGCTCGTCGGCGAGCTGTTCCGCTCGGAGTTCATCATGCAGGCGGCCGCCCCCCAGGGCGACTTCGTCACGCCGACGCTGATGGGCGCCGGGGAGTCCGACACCGCGCGGGATGCCCGCGTGGCCCGCGCCCTGTACGGGATGCTCGCCCACGACGAGAAGCACGGCGAGGAGAACCAGGCAACGATGACCGGCTGGCTGAAGGAGTGGACGCCCAAGAGCCTCGAGGCCGGCCGTGCGATGCAGCCGATCTGGTCACAGCCGGGCGAGAAGGTCATCCGGTTCGAGGAGTCGCTGGAGCACTCGACGGGCCGCTTCGATGAGATTCTCGGCGAATTCAACCTCAATTCGAAGGAGCTGATCTGATGAGTGAGTCCCCGTTCAAGGAAGACCGCACCGCCTCCAACCGCGCCGGGATCACGCTGATGAACAATCAGGTCGGCTACGTCGTCGCTGAGGTGATGCGCCACCACGACAACGTCACCGTCGAGGTGCTGCCGTCAATGATTCGTGTCGACGGCACCGGCCAGTTCGAGATCAACTATGACGAGTGCGCCGAGGCGTTGGGCTGGGACGACTTCGGCAACGACGATTTCGAGGAGATCATGTCGACGCATTACGGCCGCATGGTCGTGCTCGACGACAAGATCATCATGTTCGCCAATCCTGAGGACGCGGCCGAGTACATCAGCTTCGACCTGAAGGCCACGAGCTAGCCCGGGAGGCATCTATGTACAGCAAGGACGGAAAGCAGTACTTCATCGTTGACAGCCACATTCACATGTGGGACGCCAGCCCGGAGAACTGGGTCAAGGGCCAGGAGCAGTACGCCAAGGGGTGGATCGAGTGTTTCCACGCCTACATGGGCCTGGGTCCGCCGGAGACGCACTGGCCGATCGAGAAGTTCATGAAGTACTCCGAGCAGGACTTCGTCAACGACGTGTTCGAGGACGGCGGCGTCGACGTCGGCATCTTCCAGTCCACGTACTTGAAGGAGTGGTACACGACCGGCTTCAACACCGCCGAGGCGAACAACAAGATGGCCGAGAAGTATCCCGACCAGCTGATCGTCAACGGCCGGTGGGATCCGCGTGAGGGTCAGGCGGGGCTCAAGCAGCTCGAGGAGGACGCCAAGCGCTACAACCTCCAGGGTTGCAAGCTCTACACCGCCGAATGGCGGGACGGTTCGCGCGGCTGGACGCTGGCCGACGAGGAGTGCAAGCCGTTCTATGAGAAGTGCAAGGAGCTTGGGATCAAGAACCTGCACGTCCACAAGGGCCCGACGATCTGGCCCCTGGACAAGGACGCGTTCGATGTCAAGGACGTCGATCATGCGGCGACGGATAACACCGAGCTCAACTTCATCGTCGAGCACGTGGGTCTGCCGCGGATCGAGGACTTCTGCTTCATGGCGACGCAGGAGCCCAACGTCTATGCGGGCCTCTCGGTGGTCATCGGTGGCCTGATGCACGCACGGCCCCGGTTCTTCGCCAAGGTGATGGGCGAGCTGCTGTTCTGGGTCGGTGAGGACAAGATGCTGTTCGGTTCCGACTACGGCATCTGGGAGCCCAAGTGGCAGATCGAGGGTTTCCTCAATTGGGATTACCCCGATGAGGAGTACTCGGACTACCCGCGGCTCAACGAGGACGGCAAGCGCAAGATCCTGGGACTCAACGCCGCCAAGCTGTATGGCCTGGACGTGCCGGAAGGCGCCGGCGTGTCGGCGGGGACGCCGGGTGCCGAGGACGACGCTCAGCTGGTCGAATCGGCATGAGCCAAGGGGCCTCCACTCACGCGGAGGCCGGTAGCGCAAGCGCTGGTCAGACCGCCTCCGCCCCACCCGGGGCGGAGGCCGGCCGCGCTCTGCGCGAGCAGGTTCTGAAAGCGCTGAGCGCGGTCTACGATCCCGAGCTCGATGAACCGATCACGTCGCTTCGGTTCATCACCTCGTGTGTCGTGAGCGCCGACGGCGACGTCGCGGTCCTGCTGCGACTGCCCACCCCGCAGTGTGCGCCGAACTTCGCGTTTTTGATGGCGTCCGATACCCGCCGTGTCGCCCGCGCGGTCCCGGGCGTGCGCAACGTCGCCGTGACGCTGGAGGACCACTACACCGGCGACGAGATCAACGCTGCGATGAACGGTGGCCACGGTTTCACGGGGGCGTTCCCCGGCGAGACAGACGATGATGATCTGGAGGCGCTGCGGGAGCTGTTCACCCGCAAGGCGCTGATCGCGCGCCAGGCCACGGTCTGCCAGTCAATGCTCGCCGGCGGGGCCACCGCCGAGGAGGTGACGGGCGCCACGGTCGCGCAACTGCCCGACTTGCCCGAGGCGCGCCGCGGCTTGGAGCTGCGACGGCTGCTGAAGATCCCGACGACGCCCGGGTCCCCGGCGTTCGTGCTGCCCAACGGCGAGCCGGTGACCCCCGACCAGCTCAGCCGCTGGCTGCGGATGGCCCGGTTGGTCCAGACCAGCCTCGAGGCCAACGGCGGCATCTGCCGCTCACTACTGCAAGTTCGCCACAACCTGGCGACCGAACCTGAGGAGAGTGCAGCATGAAGGCAGCGAGGCTCCACGCCTATCACGACGCCTTGAAGCTCGACAGCGTCGATGAGCCCAAGGCCGACGGCCCGTTCGACGTGATCGTGCGCATCGGCGCTGCCGGACTGTGTCGGACCGACCTGCACATCCAGGAGGGCCAGTGGGCGGAGAAATCAGGAGTCGAGCTGCCCTACACGCCCGGACACGAGAACGCCGGCTGGGTCCACGAGGTCGGTTCCGGCGTGACCAACGTCGAGGTGGGCGACACGGTGATCGTGCATCCGTTCATCTCCTGCGGTCTGTGCATCCCGTGCCGCGTCGGCGACGACATGCACTGCCTCAACGGCGCCTTCCCAGGGATCAACCGCGATGGCGGCTTCGCCGATCTGCTGAAAACCTCGGCGCGCTCCGTGGTCAAGCTCGATCCCATTCTTGAGCCCAAGGACATTGCGGCCCTGGCAGACGCCGGGCTGACCGCGATCCACGCCGTCAAGAAGGCGATTCCCGTGCTCGGCGCCGGCACGAAGGTCGTCGTCATCGGAGCCGGTGGTCTGGGCCACATCGGCATCCAGTGCCTGAAGGCCTACACCCCCGCCCAGGTGATCGTCGTCGACCCATCCGAGAAGGCACTGGCGCTGGCCGGCGAGATGGGCGCTGACACGACCGTGCAGGTCGACGGTCAGAAGCATGTCGACGCCGTCAAGGAGATGACCGACGACCTCGGCGCCGAGGCGATCATCGACTTCGTCGGCGAGAAGGGCGCGATCGAGGACGGCATCAACATGGTCCGCGACGGCGGCTTCTACTACGTCATCGGCTACGGCGAGAACATCAATATCCCCACGATCGACGTGATCTCCCGAGAGATCTCCTTCATCGGCAACCTCGTCGGCACCTACAAGGACCTGGTTGACCTGATGACGCTCACGGCCCAGGGCAAGGTCACGCTGCACACCTCGACGTATCCGCTGGACGCGATCAACGACGCGATGGCCGACCTCGACGGCGGCCGGCTGCAGGGCCGCGGAATCCTCATACCGGCAGGGAGCTAGATATGGGAAAGATCATCTTCTTCAACCACGAGGCCCGTCAGCTGCTGGCGGCGGGCGTCGACGAGCTCGCCGACACGGTCAAGGTCACACTCGGGCCCAAGGGACGCAACGTCGTGCTGGAGCGCCTGACGGGGGCGCCCATGATCACCAACGACGGGGTCTCGATCGCGCGCGAGATCGAGCTCTCCAACCCGCTGAAGAACATGGGCGCCCAGTTGGTCAGAGAAGTTGCCAACAAGACGAGCGAGCTCACCGGTGACGGGACGACGACCGCGACGCTGCTGGCGCAAGCCATCGTGCGGGAGGGCATGAAGGCGCTCGAGGAGGGAGCAAACCCGATGCTGCTGCGCCGCGGCATCGAGGACGCGACCGAGCTGGTCGTGGCGGAGCTGCGCCGCAGCGCCCGGGACGTCTCCGGGATCGACGACCTCACCCACGTGGCGACGATCGCCGCCAAGGAGGACGAGCGCATCGGCATCGCTGTGGCGACGGCGCTCGAACGGGTCGGGCCCGAGGGTGTGGTCACGATCGAAGAGGCACCGCTGCCGGGGATCGAGGTGGAGTTCGTCGAGGGCATGCATGTCGACAACGGCCACTTCTCGCCCTATCTGGTGCAGGACACCTCCCGGATGGAGACGGTCTTCGAGAACCCGCTGATCCTGCTGACGAACAAGGCGATCACCCGCGTCCAGGACCTGATGCCCACGCTCGACGCGGTGATGAAGAACCCGCGGCCGCTGATCATCTTCGCCGAGAAGGTGGATGGCGCGGCGCTGGGGCTGCTCGTGCAGAACAACCAGCACGGCACGCTGAAGGCGGTCGTCGTGCGGGCCCCGGGCTTCGGCCATCGCCGGATCGCACACCTGCACGACCTGGCGGCGTTCACCGGCGGAGAGGTGATCTCCGAGGATGCCGGGCTGAGCATGCAGAACGTCAAGCCCGAGACGTTCGGCTCGGCCCGCCGGGTCGTTGTCACCGATGACGCCACCGTGCTCGTGGAGGGCGCCGGGACGACCGAGCAGATCGATGCCCGGCTCGCCCAGATCCGGATCGAGCTCGAGCGCGCCACGCAGGACACCGACATCGACGTGCTGCGCGAGCGGCTGGCCAAGCTCTCCAGCAGTCTGGCGGTGATCCACGTCGGCGGGGCCACAGAGCCTGAGCTCAAGGAGAAGTTCCGCCGCACCGAGGGGGCCGTCGCCGCCA
The DNA here is from genome assembly GCA_036268255.1 of Solirubrobacteraceae bacterium. GTDB lineage: Bacteria > Actinomycetota > Thermoleophilia > Solirubrobacterales > Solirubrobacteraceae > Palsa-465. The sequence goes on from DATAUL010000341.1 coordinate 5,687, forward strand.
GTCGGGCCGCGGTCAGCGAAGGGATTGTCACCGGCGGCGGGACGGCGCTGCTGCGCGCCGCCCCGGTGCTGGACGACACCGGCCTGGAGGGCGACTACCTCCGTGGCGCCCAGATCATCCAGAAGGTCCTCTCCGAGCCGATGTTCTGGGTCGTCCACAACGCCGGCTATGACGGCCAGGCGGTGATCGACCAGGTGCTGACGATGCCCGAGGGCCACGGCCTCAACGCGCTCACGGGTGAATTTGGCGACCTGTACGAAGACGGCGTGATCGACCCGTTGCGGGTGACGCGGCTGACGATCCAGCACGCCGCCTCGGTGGGCGCGCTGCTGCTCACGACCGAGGCGCTTGTGGCCGAGGAACTGATCGCCCAGCCCGGCGCGATCATCGCCCCCGGATTCGGCGACCTGGCCGAGGGTCTGGCCCGGCCGTCCTCGCCCGTCTGATCCAGGCGAAGCCCGGCTACGGGTACAGCAGGCGGCTCTCGCGCCGCACCACGAACTGCTCGCGGTGCTCGACGAAGTCCGTGACGATCGCGGTGAACGCCTCCGGGCGGTCGCCGTCGATCGCGTGGGCGGCGTCGTAGACGATCACGAACTGGCAGTTGGGCAGCAGCTCGCGGTAGAGGCGGCCGTACTCGGCGGGGGTGATCCGGTCCTCGGAGCCGAACAGCACCAGCGTGGGGACGGTGAGCTCGCGCATCGCCGACTCCAGCTGCGGGTCGCGGGGTGGGACCACCAGCCGGTCGACGAGCACGCGCTGCTTGGCGATCACCTCCGGGGGCGGCGGACCGCCGACCGGCCGGCGTTCGGGGTGGGCATAGAGCAGCTCCGGGGTCGCGTCCCGGCGGGGGCCGGACAGAATCGCGGCCGGCGCAGCCAGCACGAGCGACTGCAGCCGTTCGCGGTCGGGTATCTCGATCGCGAGCCACAGCGCCAGCCGTCCACCGAACGACGTTCCCCACAAGTTGAACCGGTCGATCCCGATCGCATCGATCGCGGCGCCCATCGTCGCTGCCAGATCGGCCATCGTCCGGGAGCGTGCGTTGGCCGGCGAATCGCCGAACCCGGGCGTCTCGAAGGCGATTACGCGGTGGCGCTCGGCCAGCAGCTCGTGGGCGGCGGAGATGCGCAGCCCGCCGGCGCCGTGAAAGCAGACCAGCGCAGGCCCCTTGCCCGCCTCGGCGTAGCGGATGTCGAACCCGTCGGCGTCGACCCGTCGTGCGGCGAAGGCGCTCATAGCTCGCGCATCCGCGGCAGCACCCGTTCGCCGAACAATTCGATGCTGCTCCGGCGCTTATCCGGTGCGGGGGCGATGAACGCCAGCTCAAGGATCCCGGCGCCCAGCTCACGTCCGATCGACTCGACCTGGCGCAGGACCGTGTCGGGCGCTCCGGCCAGCAGCTGGCCGGTGTCAAGCCGCTCGCGCAGATCCCCCGCGGACGCCACCCGGGCGCGCTGGGCGGCGGTCTCACGACCGTAGTAGCCGGCACCGGCCACCGCCTCATCAATCGCCGGATTGGCCATGCTGAGTGCGCCCACCGGCCGATCGGGCGTGGCGAAGGGGGCACAGTCGAGCCACGCCTCCTCGTCGCTGTCGGCCACGTGGACCGCCGCGCGGTAGAGCACCTGATCACGCCCGGGCTCCCAGCCGTTACGTGCGGCCGCCTCGCGGTAGACGCGCAATGACTCCTTCGCGCGCGGCACGGTGGTGACCGCCAGCCCGGCGCTGATCCGGTGGGCGGCGGCGAACTCCGCCATCTCCGGGCTGGAGACCGACATGAAGATCGGCGGGTGGGGCGCCTGCACGGGGCGGGGCCAGATCGAGATCGTGCGGTATTCGTAGTAGCGACCGAGCCAGCCGAACGGCTGGGGCTCCGTCCACGCGCGCACGATCAGCGCGAGGGCCTCGGTGAAGCGCTCGCGCGACTCGGCGGGGTTGACGCCGTAGGTGACGTATTCGTTGGAGGTCCCGCGCAGCATGCCGGCGATCACCCGTCCGCCGGTGAGGGTGTCGAGCATCGCGAACTCCTCGGCGACCCGCACGGGGTTCTGGATCGGGATGTTCGATCCGAGCAAGGCGATCCGCGCCCGCGTGACTCGCTCGGCGACGGCGGCGGCCATCACCATCGGGTTGGGCGTCAGTGATCCGGGGGCGTAGTGATGCTCGGCAACGCTGACCCAGTCGAATCCGACCTCGTCGGCCAGCTCGAAGAAGTCCAGGGCGCGTCGCATCGACGCGTGCGCCGTCTCAGCGTCGTAGCCGGCGGCGGCCACCGGCCAGCCCGTATGTGCGACGGGCCGCTCATACGGCACGATCGAGAACAGGGCAGCCTTCACGACGGTGGCGGGCTACTCGGACTGGCGTCCGAGCGTGGCCACGAAGCGATCGATTCGCCGCCGCTCGTCATCGCTCAGCGGACGGTCGGTCTGCACGAGCAATGTCATCGGGCCGCGGTCGTGCGCCCACTCGGTGGCGGCCTCGCTGAAGCTCGTACCGACCCACACCAGGGGAAGCGCCTCGGCGTACTCGATCACGGTCTGCTCCTGGCGCTCGGCGTCAGGCTCGCCGCGGACGACCGCCACACTGACCGCGTCGAGGGCGCGGGCGACGTCATCGACCGCGGCCAGGCCTCCGTCGGCGGGCAGCAGCGCGATCTCGCCCTCGCGCAGCATCTCACTGGCCCAGCCCGCCGGAGCTCCGGCAAGCGCGGCGGGTACGCAGACAAAGCGAAAGCTCGACGACGATGCCACGGCTGACGACGCTAGCGAAACCCGGGCCACGCCGCGGGTGGAGCTCAGCTGGGGTCGGCGGGCGGCGGATCGGCGGGAGCCGGTCCGCCGGCGGGGGCCGGAGCGGCGACGACGGCGACCTCGGCCGCATCGCACCACCGGCCGAGCGCCCGGCGCCCGACGAGCGTCAGCTCGCCGTCGGCCTTGATCCAGTCGCGGCCCCGCAGCTCGGAGACGAGCTCGGCGGCGTCGATGGGGGCGGGCCCCTCGCCGGTGCTGGCCAGCATGTTCGAGCCCGGGCGCACTGTCCAACGCCCGGAGTCCAGGGCGCTCAGCGCGAGTCCCTGCGGCGCGGTCGGCAGATCAAGCGGGTGGGGGCCGGGACGCGAGGGGCGGTTGGCCGCCTCGTCGGCGACGAGCGGTGGCTTGGCGGGGTGACCGGGCTTGCCGTGTTGGCTGGACTCGGCGCGCTCGCGCCCGAACAGCTCCTCGCCGCCCTCGACGTGATCGTTGAGCCATTGTCCGGCGGCTTCGGCGAACTGCCGGGCCCGGTCGGCGTCAACTCCGAAGGTCTCGGCGACCTCGTCGATGTTGCGTTCCACCGAGCGGCTGATCTCCTTCGCGATCGCTCGCAGCCGATCCTCGAAATCACTCACTTCACAGAGGATAGGCGGTCGAGCGCCGGGTGAGGGACTTTCGGCCCGCCGAGGGCACAGCGCAGGAATGCATCGACCACCGCGGGGTCGAACTGGGTTCCGGCGCCCGCCCGCAACTCGGCCAGCGCGGTCGCGGTGCCCAGCGCCCGGCGATAGGCGCGATCGGAGGTCATCGCGTGGTAGGAGTCGCAGACCGCGATGATCCGCGCGCCGCGGGGGATCTGCTCGGCGCGGAGCTGATCGGGATAGCCCTTGCCGTCCCAGCGCTCGTGCGAGGAGCGGACCAGGGGGGCGACGTCGGACAGCGCGGGTGAAGACGCGATGATCCGCTCGCCGGCAACGGTGTGCTGACGCATCAGCGCCCACTCGCCCTCGCTGAGCGCCCGGGGCTTGGAGAGGATCGCCTCGGGAATCGCCATCTTGCCGATGTCGTGCAGCTCGGCGGCGATCCGGACGCGCTCGACCGCGGCCGGGCCACAGCCCAGCTCGGATGCGACCTCCTCGGCCAGGCGCCCGACGTCGTCGAGGTGGTTGGAGAGCTCTGGGTCGCGCTGGGCAAGCGCCGAGAGCAGCGCGCTCTTGACCTCGTGGGCGGCGCCGGCGGCGCGCCCGCCGTGCTTCTCGGCGTACATTCGCTGATCGGCCAGGCGCAGGGCTTCGTCGACGTCGTCGGTGTCCTCGGGCAGGCGCACGCTGCCCAGCGAGGCCGAGATCTCGAAGCCGTCGCCATGATCGGTGAGCACCGCCGAGGCGGCCCGCAGCAGGATCTCACCCTTGTCGCCACCGGGCAGCAGCGCGCAGAACTCGTCTCCGCCCATCCGGTAGACGCTCGCCGGCGCGGCGAGCACGGCCCGCAGCGCGGAGGCGAGGCGCGTGAGCAGCGCGTCGCCGGCGGCATGCCCGAAGCTGTCGTTGTAGCTCTTGAAGCCGTCGAGGTCGAAGAGGGCGAGGATCATCGGCGCCGGCCGGGGGTCGTCGAGCCGGTTGCGCAGCGCGCTCGACAGCGCACGCCGGTTTCTCAGACCGGTGAGCGGATCTGTGAGCGCCTCGTCGCGCGTGCGTTCCAGCGCCGCTTGGTGAGCACGGAAGGTCAAGGCCAACCGGGCCAGCACCGACAGCAGCCCGCCGCAGGCCAGCCCGACCGCCGGCAGCGAGACCGCGGTGATCGTGCCGGTCACGAGGATCGCCAGGCTGACGAGCCCGAAGCCGATCGGGACGCTGATCAGTGCCCGGTGGCGAAGCGCCGTGCGACCACCGTGAGGCTCGCTCCAGGCGGCCGCCGCGAAGCAGATGGCGATCGTCCACCATCCCGGGTCATACGGCCCCCCGGACTGCCACGTGCCCTCGGCGGCCTTGACGAGGTAGATGGTGTCCGAGGCCCAGAAGCACAGGATCCCGGCGGCCAGCCAGATGAACCGGCGATCCAGCCGCCGGCGTCCGATCACCAGCAGGCCGCAGATCAGGCCGAGCACCAGCAGGTCGGCGACCGGGTAGCTGAGGTTGGTGGCGACCGACGTCGGGTCGCCGCCGATCGCCCGAAGGACCGGTCGGAAGACGACCGCGGCGCTGACCGAGCCGACCGCCAGACCGGCGGTCACGCCGTCGAGCAGGAGCGTGAACGGCAGCCCGCGGATCCGCGAGCGGGCCAGGAGGACGAGGCCCGTGAACACCAGCGGCGGCAGCGAGAGGTAGCCGGCATCGGCGGGCGAGGGCACCGGCGGCGAGGCGTCTGACCACAGCACCGCGGTGAAGTACAGCTCACCCAGAACCCACGCGCCGACCCCCAGCCCCAGCAGCAGCCACGCCGTGCGCTCGTCACGCCGCAGCGCCGCCCGCGCCAGGACGAGTCCTGCCCCTGCACCCATCACCACGAGGTGCAGCCACTTGACCGGACCGACCGGGAGCCAGCTCAGCCCGAGCGTGTGCAATTCGCACGCCGCCACCCAACCGCCGAGGACGACCAAGGCGACGCGGATGGGCCGGGGCATATTGAGCCCGTCGGCCGCTCACGCGCAAACTTGAGCGAATGCGCTGAAAGCTGGGTCTTTCGCGAGCGAAATCACGACCGACGAAAATTTGTCTGACCCAGGCACGCGACCAGGAGAAGACCGCCGATGAGCGATCCCGATCACGACTACGACATCCAGCTGGACGACAAATACGGCCACCTCGCGCTGATCGATCTCGCCCGGGAGGCGGCCGAGCACGAGCCGTGGTTTAACCAGACGCTCACGACCGTCAACGACTCGGTGGTTCGCCTCGGAGTGATCGAGGGCGAGTTCCACTGGCACAAGCACGACGACACCGACGAGTTCTTCCTCGTGCTCGAGGGCCGGTTGCTGATCGACTTCGAGGATCGCGAGACGGTGACGCTTGAGCCCCATCAGGGCTACACGGTTCCGCGCCACGTCGTGCACCGAACGCGCGCGCCGCAGCGAACGGCGATCCTGATGATGGAAGCCGCCGGCGTGAAGCCGACCGGTGACTGAGCGTCGCCCGCGCCGCCGCCGCTAGACGAAGCGCTTGATAAACGTCAGCGCGGTGTCGGCGACCTCGCGCCAGCCGCTGTCGATCGTCAACGCGTGGCCCCGGTTGGGGACCTCGATGATCTCCGTGACGCCGTAGTGGCGATGCTGGCGCTTGAACGACGCCTTGGTGATCGCCAACGGGACGGTGTGGTCGGCGCCGCCGGAGATGAGCAGCAGCGGGCCTCGGTCGCCGTGGTCAGGGACCTTGGCTTCGGTGAACGGATTGAGGTTGGCCAGCGCGGCTTGGAACAACGGGGCGCCTGGGGCCGCCACGTGGAACTCGTCGTGGAGCTGGCGCGCCTCGGCCTCCGAGACCGCGTTGGCCCACCCATAGCGAAACTGGTCGAAGGTGAGGGTCACCGCCCGCTTGCGGTTGGCCGGGTTGCCCAGCACGGGCATGGCCGAGCGCAGTGAGGAAATGGGGAGCGGCAGCACGCCGCGAAACGGTGCCGGGTCGATCGCCACCGTCGCTGCGCTCAGACCTCGGCCGGCCGTGATCTGAGCGAGCAGGCCGCCGAACGAGTGACCGACGACGACGGGCTTGGCCGTCAATCCGCCGATCACCTCGGCCACGTGGTCGGCCACCTGGCCGACGGTCTTTCCGGCGAACACGTCGGGGTTGGCGCGAGCCTGCTCGACGGTCTCGGGGTCGTCGGGCCACGATGGGGTCAGTGCGGCGAAGCCCGCCTCCTGAAACAGCTGCTCCCATCGCTGCCAGCTGGAGGGAAGCAACCACAGGCCATGGATGAACACGACCGGGGTGTGCCCGGACGTGTTGGCTGACTCGACCTGCTCGGATTCACGCTGCGTGATCGCCATCTGTCCCACCAGTCCCCTTCGGTCGCGGATCTACTCGTCCAGCAGGCCCTTGTCGCGCAACTCCGCGCGGGCCTGCTCTGACTTCTCCAGACCGGAAATCCCCATGCCTCTCAGCACCGCTTCGGTCTTGGAGAACTGCACCTCACGGTAGTCGACGATCTCCAACTGGTTGCCGCTCGGGTCGCGAACCCGCAGCGAGCCCGACGGCGCGACGTCAAATCCGGCCTGCGCCAGTGCGGTGCGCAACCCCTCCTTATCGTCGACCACCAGGCCCACGTGGCGACCGCGGTCAGGAGTGACCTGATCGGCGACGCTCAGGGCGATGAACTGGTCGCCGAGGTCGATCCACGCCATCCCCCGACGGCGCCCGCGCAGGCGCACCGCGAAGAAGCGCTCGTAGAAGGCCAGGGCCGCGTCGAGGTCGGTCACCTCGAACGCGATGTGGTTGATGCCGAGGGCGTGGACGGTCACGACACTGGATCTTGACGGATGACGCTGCGGGTCACCGACAGGACGTTCAGCGTCAGGCCGCCGTCGATCATGAGCTCCTGGCCGGTGATGCTGCCGGCCTCCGGCGAGGCGAGGAAGGCCGCGGCGGCCGCGATCTCGGCGGGCTCGACGAGTCGTCCGGTGGGGATCCGCTGCCGCCAGGCCTCGGTGATCGCCTCCGGCATCGCCAGGACGCCGGCGCTCGCCACCAGGCCGGGAAGGATCGCGTTGGCGGTGACCCCGTGGCCGGCGTTCTCGGCGGCCACCGTCTTGACCATCCCCAGCAGCCCCGCCTTGCTGGCGCTGTAGGCGACCTGGGCGGGCATCCCGAAGGCCGCGGCGAAGCTGGAGATGACAACGATCCGTCCGAAGCGGCGCTCGCGCATTCCCGCCAGGCACGCCTGCACGACGCGGAAACTGGCGGTCAGGTTCACCTCGACGTCCTGGCGCCAGCGCTCGAGCGGGAGCGTGTGGGCGGCGCCGAAGATCGTCGGCAGCCCGGCATTGGCGACGAGCACGTCGACGTTGTGCAGGTCCGGCAGCTCGTCGGCGGTGACGTCGACGGTGAACGTGCACCCCGGCTCGCGATCGAGCGTGACGACCTCCAGGCCGCCGTCGTGCAGGCGCGTGGCGATCACGTTTCCGATCCCGCCCGGCCGAGCCGCTCCGGTGACGAGTGCTCGCAGCGGCTCGGTCATGACGGCGGCGCCGTGGCCGGCGCCCTGAGCTGATCGCGCAGTTCGCGCTTGAGCAGCTTCCCGGACGCGTTCTTGGGCAGCTCGTCGACGAAGTGGACCGACTTGGGCACCTTGTGGGCGGCCAGGCGCTCACGTGCGAACGCGATCAGCTCCTGGGCTGAGACCTGGTCGCGGGCGACGACGACCGCAGCGATCGCCTCGATCCAGCGCTCGTGCGCCAGCCCCACCACGGCGACCTCGGCGACGGCCGCGTGCTCGTAGATGGCGTCCTCCACCTCGCGCGAGGCGACGAGCACGCCACCGGTGTTGATCACGTCCTTGATCCGGTCGACCACATACAGGTATCCCTCCGCGTCGATCCGGCACAGGTCGCCCGAGTGAAACCACCCACCCACAAACGCCGCTTCTGTCTCCTCGGGCTTGCCCCAGTAGCCGGCGCACAGCTGGGGCGAGCGGTACACGATCTCGCCGACCTCGTCGTCGGCGACGTCGTTGAAGTCCGGGTCGACCACCCGCGTCTCCACGAAGAGCACGGGCCGGCCGATGGAGTCCGGGCGCTGCGCGTGCTCCTCGGGACGCAGCACGGTGGCCAGCGGGCCGATCTCCGACTGGCCGAAGCAGTTGAAGAAGCCGGCTTTCGGCAGCCGAGCCTGGAGCTTGTGCAGCACCGGAACGGGCATGATCGAGGCGCCGTAGAAGGCCTTGCGCAGGCCGTCGAGGTCGGCGTGCGCCAGCCGCGGATGGTTGGCCACCCCCACCCACACCGTCGGCGGGAAGAACAGCGAGTCGATGCCGTCGCGCGGCACCCGTCTGAAGATCTCGTCGAGGTCGGGCGCCTCCAGCAGATGGTTGGTCGCGCCGACCGCCAGCGCCGGCATCAGGAAGGCGTGCATCTGCGCGGAGTGGTACAGCGGCAGCGCGTGGAGCGGGACGTCTCGCTCGGAGAGCTCGAACGCGATGATCGCCGAGACGTACTCGTGCACCAGCGCCCGGTGGGTGAGCATCGCCCCCTTGGCCTGCGAGGTCGTGCCCGACGTGTAGAGCAGTTGCACCAGGTCCTCCTCGCCCACGCCCTGCTCTTCGTGAACGGCTCCGTCTGGGTCGAGCGCCCAGCTCAGCACGTTGTCCTCCCCCGTGTACCCGTCGCGCAGGGCCCAAAGCGTCGTGTCCCCCAGGCGCCCGGCGACCTCCTCGACGGCCTTGAACAGCGACGGGTCGATGAACGCGGCGCGGGGCTCTGACTGGGTGAGCAGGTAGACGAGCTCGTTGCCACGCGCGTTGAAGTTGACCGGCACGTGGACGAGTCCGGCGCGCGCACAGCCCAGATAGAGCAGCAGGTAGGCGTCAGAGTTCTTGCCGTACGCCGCCACTCGGTCACCGGGCTGGAGGCCCTGCGCCAGCAACCGGGCCGCCACTCGCCCGGCCGCGCGGTCCAGCTCGGCGTAGGTCCAGCGGCGGCCGGCGAAGGTGAGCGCGAGCTTGTCAGGCAGGCGAGTCGCCGAGCGCGTGAGCACCCGGCCGATCGTGCTCGGATAGCCGGGTGCGCCGCTCACGAGGCAACCATAACCTTCATACCCCGGCCGTCAACACCGTTCGAAAGCGCGTCGCCGCTCATCATCTTGTCGGAGGCCTGCGCCGCCTTCGCGACCGGCATCGTCTCGATCATCGGCTTGACGCCCGGCCGAGGCTGAAAGCGAGCGTGTCCTCGGAGTCGAGCCACGTGCCCGAGGCACGGCCGCTCACGCCGGCGATGAACGCTGCCGCCGGGACCTCGATCGGATTCATGTCGGCACCGACGACGAGCAAGGTGCCGTTCGGGCGCAGGCCGCCGAGGTACCCATCGGACATAGCCGCGGCACAATGAGGTGATGGCGATCACACCGAGCATGTTCGGAGAGCGTGGGCGCCGCCGCGCGGCGTCGCTGGGCATCGATCCCGACCGCCTGCCCCCCGGGCAGTCGCCGACCGTCAAATGGCCGGTGCTCACCGTCGGGGGGACCCCGGAGGTGAGCACCGGCGAATGGCAGTTGTCGGTCGACGGGGCGGTCGCCGAGCCCTACCTGCTCGACTGGGAGGCGCTGATGTCCGAGCCGGCGACCGACTGGTCCGGCGACATCCACTGCGTCACCCGCTGGTCGAAGTTCGGCATGGACTGGCGCGGGGTCGACGTGCGCACGCTGATCGACCGTGCCCGTCCGGCATCTGAGGCGAGCCATCTGCTGGCGCACTGCTACGGCGG
>DATAUL010000342.1:0-3881 GCA_036268255.1 Solirubrobacteraceae bacterium
TTGCCCCGCTATGCGGCGAAACGGCGGCTCGCTCAGATCGGTCACGACACGCTCGTAGCGGCACGCGCCAACGACTAGCTGGCGATCGCTTTGCCCGGCTGACACGCCAGAGCCCGGTAAGCGGAGTGCCTTGTTACTGTCAATACGTATTATGCGTTTCATACCAAGCGCAGCGCGCGCGTCGGCACGCACCGACTCGCTGGACGAGCCAAGTAACTGAACTGTCAGGTCGCGACTGCCCGTGGCAGTCGAGGGTTGACGTGGCGTCTCTGTCGTTTTACGGAATACACGATTAGAGCCACCGGCCAAGATGCGGGTGGATTCCTACTCGGCACGGCGCTTCATTGGAGCATGCCGGACGCCACGGCCACTGTCGTGGAAACGCCGGTCCTGGTCTGCTTGGGGTCTACTGTGTCGCCATCGCGGTGTTTCGCGGCGAGCCGCCGAGACCGGTGGGTATGGGCCCCTCCGTTCGCGCTGAGCATCGACAACATCACCTACGGTCTGATCGACCACGCGTGGTCCTCATCGGTGGCGATCCCGGCCATCGAGCAGGTGGTGTCCAGCGCGCTCCTCGCTTTGCTCGGTCTGGCCCTGAGCGCTGCCGTCCTGCGCGCACTTCCGGGGGCGCAGCACCGGAGCCGTGTCTTCACGCCCGGGTTCGCCGGAGCTGCTCTGATCATCGCCGCTCCGCTCCTGCTCGCGGTCGGCTAGCCGGGACGGGAACCGTGCTGCCGAGATTCTGGTCAGCGGTCGCCCGGGCTCGAGCTCTCCTCCGGGCACCGCTGGCCCGTCGGCATCCGCGCCACCCGGCGCGCGTTCGCATAATCGTCGACCGCCGATTGCCCGCGGGGTCGGCGCGCCCGCCGCTCACCGTCGCCCGGGCCTGCCCATCCAAGCAGACTTAGTCGGTCGCGGGCTCCGGCGCCAGTGTGCCAGCAAGTTTCGATTGCCCGTGCGGAAGGCGGCTCAGGGAAGAACGGTCGCTCGCAAACGCGGCGGGCGGTGGTCGCTCGGGGCTAGGCCCCGGTTGCGCGGGAACGAAGGCTCCCGCCGGCCTTGAACCGGCCGAGCCCCGACATGGTTCCGCGGCGCCGGTCGTGCGATCACGACTCGTCTGTCGAGGTGAGCCTGGTTGACTGCTTGCCCTGAAGGGAGCCGCGCCCTCGTCCGTCGTGGAGGGGGCGGCTTGCTGGGTGCTCGGTAGCGGGGTGGTATCAGTCCCCGGAGAGCGGGAGGGTGATGCCGAGTGCCATCAGGGCTGCTATTGCGGCGAACGCGATCCCGGTCAGCAGGTCGGTGTTGATGCGGGGGATGAAGTCAAAGAAGTGCGCCACGATGCGGCCGAGCTGGTGCCCGGCAATCGACATCAAGAACGTGATGGCCCCGAACAGGATGGGCGCGAGCCAGGGGGAGTAGCCGACCAGGCCGAGGGCCGTGCCGGCGGCAATGTTGTCGACGCTCAGCGGGAGCGGAAGCCCGCGCCTCGCCCAGTTCAGGTTCGGATCCGCGCGCTCGGGCGACAGCAGGGCCCGGCCGATGAGAAACAGGCCGTATGCACCGAGGCCGATCATCGCGATCGTGTCGGCGGTGCCGCTGATCTTGTCGGTCAGAAAGTGGCCGATGATGATCCCGATCGCCGGTGCGAGGCCGTCCCATATGCCGAAGATCGCGGATGTCTTGACCGACTGAAGGAAGGTCGGCTTAAGCCCTCCCAGCACAAGGGAGCTGCGGAAGTTGTCTAGGCTTAGCGTGAACCCAAGTGAGAGCAGTCCGAACATTCGATCAGGACTCCTGGATTGCGTATGTACCAATCACCAATCAATGGCGGGGCAAACACCCACCGACGATGCAGCCTAAATCAATAGCGCATCTCGCCGCAACAGGTAACGGGCCCTGGTTCGGAGACGGAGCCCCGAGACGCCGCATGGCTATAGGGGGCACGTGAAACGCATGTTACGTTGGCTGGGTAACGACTGGGATCATGAATCGCAGGGGTGGCCTCGCGCACGTTACGCTTGGAATGAAACGTAAGGTACACAGTGACGGCAACACTATGAGACCAATGACGCGAACGGCATGGGACCTCTGAGATGATGGGTGAGCTGTGGAACGCGATTGGTTGCTGATCACTGTCTCGACCCCGCCCGGAGGGACCTCGACGCTCCGCGTGTATGCGTGGCGCAAGCTGCGTAGCCTGGGGGCTCATTACCTGCAGCAGTCGGTCTGCCTGCTTCCGGCGACGCCGAAGACCACGCGCGCCGCGGCCCGGCTCGTGACCCGGCTGCGCGAGGAGGGCGGCCAGGGGGAGATGCTTCGCATCGGCCTGTCGGACTCCAAGCAGGAGGCTGGGGTGATTGACGCGATTCAGGTCGAGCGGACCGACGAATATCACGAGTTGGTAGAGAGCACCCGGCAGTTCCATGAGGAGCTCCAGCTCGAGCGCCGCCGCGGCCGAGCCACGTACACCGAGCTCGAGGAGTCCGACGCTGACCTCGCCCGCTACCAAAGGTGGCTCGCGGCGATTCGTGCGCGTGACTATTTCGATGCGCCCGGCGGCCAGGAGGCGGCCGCGGCCGTCGCCTCATGCGAGACGGCACTGGCCCGGTTTGAGAGCGAAGCGCTGTCCGCAGAGCTCGACGAGCCCACCCCCGGCAGCCGGCCCGGACTGCGCGCCCTCGACGGCGGCAACGACTGACGCACGGAACAGCCGCCGCCAGTCCGCAGCGCGGAAGGGAGATCTCACCGCGGCGGACCTGGCCGCCCTCGCTGCGGTGGTGGGAGTCGCCGGCACCCACCGCGGACGCTGGTATGTGACCTCGGCCTTCACGAGGTTCGTCGGTCTTCTGCTCGTGATCTACTCCGATCCTCACGATGTCGCATCGAGATTCAGTGAACGTGTTCTGGAGACGCTGCTCGGCGCGGGAGTCGCGTAGGCGTTGGGTCTTGGATTGCCCGCCCCCACGCAACGACTACGGCGACCCGGGTGATCTCACCGCGGAGAATCTGACCGCGCAGTGGGGCGGTGGGGCAGCGAGACCAATGGCCGCTGTCGTCGGGCAGTCCATCTGATGAGGTCCTGCCCATGCTTCGCCTGATCGGCCTGGTCGTCTCGATTGGCCTCGCCGACTCGTTGAACCCAAGTACGGTGGGGCCAGCGCTGTATCTGGCTGCCGGCGCTCGACCCCGCCGCAGCGTGGGCCGGTTTGCGGCCGGCGTCACCGCCGTCATGTTCGTCGCCGGTGCGGTGCTCACAGTCGGCCCCGGTCAGGCGCTCTTGGCTCTGATCCCTCGTCCCGGTCCGACCGTGCGTTACATCGCCGAGACCGTCGTCGGTGCGGCGATGCTCATCGCCACCGGGGTGCTGTGGCGCAAACGACACGAGCTCGGCCACCGACATGCCACGGACGCGCCACGGCGCCACGGGTCGCCCGCGGTTCTCGGTGCCTCGATCGCCGCGGTGGAGCTTCCCACTGCCTTTCCCTATTTCGCCGCCATCGCCGCCATTGTCGCGTCGGGGCTGAGCGTCGAACAGGAGCTGATCCTGGTCGCGATCTACGACGTGTGCTTCGTCGCACCCCTCGTGCTGATCGCCATCTTGCTGACCGTGGCCGGCGAAAGCGCCGATCGCGTGCTCGAGACCGTTCGTGACTACCTGACCAAACACTGGCCCGTGCTGCTGGCGGTCGCCGGCCTGCTGGCAGGGGTGTTCATCACCGCGCTCGGCGTCACCGGGTTGACGAGCTCTGCCGGCGGCCGTCTGGGGCATATCTCACGGCACGTGCGTCGGGTGATCTCACACTGACCGCTGGTCCAGCGAAAGAAGCTCGAGCCTTCGGACGCAGGACGTCGGTTAGGCCAAGGACTCGCGCGGTGGTAGA
>DATAUL010000343.1:0-13647 GCA_036268255.1 Solirubrobacteraceae bacterium
CTTCAGCAGGAACACCCCGCCCTTGGGCGGTCCATTGCTCTCCGGGCCTCCGTCGCCCTCGAACACCTGGCCTTTGCCGAACGCGAACGAGGTCGGCGTGGCAAGGCCGCCGCCGATGGCCACCTGGGTGACCGTCTTTCCGCCGGCCGCCTTGGGCGGTGGCGGAGGACTGGCCGCCTGGGCCGCGGCCGCCGGAACACAACTGCATACCAGCGTCGCCGCCAGCAACTTCAGTGGACGAAAGCTCATCCGATCTTCTCCTCTGGTTACCCCGACCGTTTCCCCGACCGGCAGTGTGCGCCGGTCCATGAGGGCGGGATCATACCCAGGGGCGCGGCGCGACCGGGCGCCGGCCCCCCTCGCGAGGGGGGCCGGCGCCGCGGACGCCACCGTCACTTGACGACGACCGTGCCCACCATGAACGGGTGGATCAGGCAGACGAAGCGGTATGTGCCCGGGGTCGTGAAGTCGATCTGGCTCGACGACGGGACCTGTTTGGAGGCCGCGTCCGTGTCGAGCGCGCCGGTGTTGGCAAAGCCGTTCCCGTGTGACGTCGGCGTCAGCGTGATCGGCTGCACCGGAGGATCACTCGGGAAGGCCGCCGTGGGCGAGATCGCCCCCGTGAAGCTCTTCGCGAGCGGTGCCAGGTAGGACTTGGGCCCGAACGTGGCGGTGTGAGTCTCGAACGACTTCTTGGACATCTGGAAGGTCACCGTCGTGCCGGCGTTGACCGTCAGCGTCGCGGGGAACATCGCGAATAGTTCGACGCCGCCGGACCCGGCCTCGCCGAGGCTGACCGTGTCGGCGGGAAGCTTGGTCTTGAGCAGCGCCTTCGCCGCCTTGACGTCGGCGGTGACCTGGGCGTTGGTTGCGGCCGTGTCCTGCTTGGCGGTCGGGATCGTCGCCGACTTCGGCTTGACGACGATCGTGCCGACCATGCCGGGATGGACGTCGCAATAGAACTTGAACGAGCCCGTCTTGGTGAACTTGATGTTGAAGGGCTTGCTCTGGCCGAGGCCGCTCTCCAGACGCGCCGAGCCGTTGTAGCTCGTGGCCTTGCTGCGTCCCATCAGGGCTGGGTTGAAGCCCACCGCCGGTATGTGGCCGCTGAACCAGAACGGGTTGCCGGCAGCATCGTTGCCGGTGGCCACGGTCGAGCCGGGCACGATTGTCGGCAGCGGCGTGCCGGCGCTACCCGGGAGATCGACCGTGTGAAAGCCCCTGAACTTGAAGGACACGGTGTCGCCGACATGGACTGTCGTCTTCGTCCGGAAGAACGCGTTGACGTCCGGGTTGTAGGTGGGGGTGAAGTTCTTGGGCAGGAGCGGCGGCGCGATCTTGACGATCGACGGCGGTGGCCCGACGAACACGGCCTTGGATTTGGCCAGGGCTGCGGCCGGAATGGCGACCGCGCCGACCAGGGCAGCGGCCAGCGCGCAAGCGGTGCGACGGTACATAGCGGTCCCTTCTTCTGGAGCAGAAGCGACGCGATGCTACCCGGCGCGCCGGTCCGTGTGGGAAAGAAATGTGAGCCTTCGTATGCTGCGGGTCATGCTCGATGCCGGCGCCTCCGAGATCGTTGCCCGGGCGCTGGCTGAGGATCTCGGCGACGGCGACGTGACGACCGCGGCGACCGTGCCTGCCGAGGCGCGCGCCAGCGCACTGATCACCCAGAAGGCGCCGGGCATCGTGTTCGGCATCGAGCTGGCCGAGGATACGTTCCGAGCGCTGGACTTCGAGGTGGAGGTGCAACGGCTCGTGCAGGAGGGCGTCTGGCGCGAACGCGGAGAGGTGCTGCGGGTGCAGGGCCGTGCCCGCGCGCTGCTTTCGGCCGAGCGCACCGCGCTGAACTTCCTGCAGCGGCTCTCCGGCGTGGCCACGCTGGCCGCGCGCTGCGTGCAGGCGGTGGAGGGTACGGGCGCTCGCATCCTCGACACCCGCAAGACCACCCCGGGACTGCGCGCGCTCGAGAAGGCGGCGGTGGCCGCCGGCGGCGCCACCAACCACCGCGCCGGGCTCTACGACCAGGTGCTCATCAAGGAGAACCACGCGGCCCTGGCGGGCGGGGTGGGCCCGGCGGTCGCCGGCGCGCGCGCCGCCGCTCCGGAGCTGCTCGTCGAGGTCGAGTGCCGCACGCCGGCCGAGGTCGACGAGGCGCTCGGGGCCGGGGCGCCGATGATCCTGCTCGACAACATGGACTCCGAGCAGCTGCGCGCGGCGGTCAAGCAGGTCGCCGGGCGCGCCCGGCTGGAGGCGAGCGGCGGTGTCACGCTCCAGACGCTCCGAGAGATCGCCGAGACCGGCGTAGACTTCGTGTCCGTCGGCGCGATCACCCACAGCGCCCCCGCACTCGACCTGTCGCTCATCCTCCAGCCGCTGCCATGAACCTTCCGATGCTGGACACCGCCGACGCGCCGCTGATGCTCGAGAACATCCCGGCGCTGCAGCAGCAGGTGCGCGAGCTGGCGGCCGAGCAGGGCGCGGTGATCCTCGCCCACAACTACCAGCTGCCCGAGATCCAGGACGTGGCCGACTACGTCGGTGACTCGCTCGGGCTCTCCCAGCAGGCCGCGGCCGCGGAGTCCGACACGATCGTCTTCTGCGGCGTGCACTTCATGGCCGAGACTGCCTCGGTCCTGTGTCCTCACAAGCGCGTGCTGATCCCCGACCTCGACGCCGGCTGCTCGCTGGCCGACGCGATCACTGCCGCCCAGCTGCGGGACTGGAAGGCGGCTCACCCGAGCGCGATCGTCGTCATGTACGTCAATACGACGGCCGAGGTCAAGGCCGAGACCGACTACTGCTGCACGTCGGCCAACGCGGTCCAGGTCGTGAAGCACATCTACCGCGAGCACGGTCAGGACACCGAGATCCTGTTCGGTCCCGACATGTTCCTCGGCGCCTACGTCGAGCGGACCCTGGGGCGCCCGATGCACGTGTGGGACGGCGAGTGCCATGTGCACGCGGGGATCAAGCCCCACGACATCGACGCCGTGCGCGCCGAGCATCCCGAGGCCGACTTCCTGATTCACCCGGAGTGTGGCTGCTCGACGAGCGTGATGGAGTACGTCGCGTCCGGCGACATCTCCGATGACGGGGTCAAGATGCTCTCCACCGGCGGCATGATGGGCTACGCGCGGGACCTCGCCGCCCAACCGTCTGAGACGGGCAGGCCGCGAACGGCGATCGTCGCCACCGAGACCGGCATGCTGCACCCGCTGCGGGCCACCGCGCCCGGCGTCGACTTCATCGCCGCCAACGAGGCCGCGTCATGCCGCTTCATGAAGATGATCACTCTTCCCAAGCTGCGAGACGCCCTGCTGCGCGGCGGTCCCGAGGTCAAGGTGCCGGCGGACATCGCGGAGCGCGCGCGGATCCCGATCGAGCGGATGGTCGCGATCAGCTAGTCGGCGCCGGCGCGGTGTCCTCGAACAACAGCAGCCCGCGCTCGACGACTGCCTTGATCCCCGGCGTGCTCGTACGCCGACGCAGGAACTCCGGGGGCGTGTAGCAGTGGACGTCGGCGGGATCGCCCATCTCGAGAGCATCCCAGAGCGATTCTGCCTGGTAGACACGCTCCAGCCACGGCATCCCGTCGAAGGCGTGCGAGACGAGCACCACGACGAACTCCGGCCCGCGCTCGCGCTGGGGCGGCGCGCCGCGGAAATCGTCCACGCGAGCGCCGCCCACCATCACGACCGCCAGCGGCCAGCGATCTCCCACCCGGCCGAGGTACCGCTGCAGCTCTCGCAGGTTCAGGGCGGTGGTCGACTGCACCCCGCGATTGTGGAGGGTCACGGCAACGTCCGTCAATAACGCGCGATTGCCGCAATCATCTTGCTCTCCTCGAGGATCGCGGTGCCGTTGTCCGGGCCATCGACGAACAGCGCGAAGGCGATCGTCTTGCCGCTTCGGCTGTGGCAGTACCCGGCGAGGTTGGTCACGTAGTTGAGCGTTCCGGTCTTGGCCCGGCAGTGGCCCTGGGCCGCCGTCTTGAGGCCGATCGACTTCACCGTTCCCTGCACTCCGACGACCGGCAGGGAGGCGGACAGCTCGTTGCCGACGCGCGTTTTCCAGACGTCGCGCAGGAGGTCGACGACCTCCAGCGGCGAGGAGCGATCGTTACGTGAAAGGCCTGATCCGTCGACGATCGTGGGATGCAGGTCATAAGCGTCGGCGATCGTGTCGGCGATCACCCGGGAACCGGCGGCGATCGTCCCGCCGCGGCCGAACAGCACACCGAGCTGCTTGGTGAACATCTCGGCGAACAGGTCGTCGGACGGGACGTCCATCAGTCGCGTCATCGTCGCCAGCGGCGGGGACGAGACGAGCGCCAGCAGGTGCCCGTTGGCCGGTGCCCGGCCGGTGTGGGTCGAGGCGCGGGCGTCGATGTGCGACGAGCGCATGGTCAACGCCAGCTCTCGCGCGGCGAACGAGGCTGGGTCGTAATGCCGCGCGGTCGCGCCATGGTCGTAGGTGAGCGCGCTGAGCTGGCCGCCGAAATCAGGCACGTCGACCAGGAGGTTGGTGAGCATGCCACCCCGCCGGCGATCGAACAGCGATTCGTCCCCGATGACCCGGCCGGTGACGCGACGGATCCCGCGGGCTCGCAGCTGGTCGACGAGCTGATTGGCGGTCGGACCGTAGCCCTGGAGCCACACCTTGTTGAAAGTCGGGTCGCCGAACGTCGGGTCGCCGCCCCCGCGGAGATATAGGTTGCCGTGCCACACGCCGTGGCGAAGGGAGCCCGACCCGAGCACCGTGGTGTGCAGGCGGGCGTTGGGGCCGAGCTTGTTCATCAGCGCACTCGTCGTCCACAGCTTCTCCACCGAGGCGGGCGGGCGCTTGACCGTGGAGCGCAGGCCGAACAGCTCCGCGCGGTTGTCGACGTCATAGACCAGCGCACCACTCGAGGGGCCCGCCTGGCGCATCGTCTTGGTCAGCGCCGTCTGGAGCGCGGCCACGGCACCGGACACCGGGGGTCGGTGTCCGGATTTGGAGGTCGGCGGATCAGCCGCGCGATGACGCGCGCGCTGATGGCTTGCGCGGCCGTGCTTGGCGCCGACGACGGCGGCGCCGGCGTCAAACGAGACGTCGCCCTTGCTCGTGTGGCTGAACGAGCCGAGAAGCGCCAGGGTCACCGCCGCGACCGCGACGACGAGCGTGCAGCCCACGGCGATCCAGCGTCTCAGGCCGTCTCCAGCTCGGTCACGGTGTGCGGCCCGACGACGGCCACCGACAGCTCGTCGGCCACCCCCGCTGCGACCTCTCGGACATCGTCGTAGGTCACCTGATCGAGCAGCTCGATCGTCCGGTCGGGATCCACGCTCTCGCCGTAGACGATCGCCTGCTGGGCCGCGTAGCGGGCGACCGCGCCCGTGTTCTCGAACGCGATCGTGCGCGCACCGGCGGCATACGCCTGGGCGCGCTGCACCTCGGGCCGGGTCGGTCCGTCGTCGCGCAGCTCGGTGACGATGTCACGCATCCGGCGATACGCCTCGAGCAGCTTGCCCGACTCCAGGCCGGCCGACAGCTGCAGGATCGACACGTCGGAGTAGGCGTGCGGAAATGCGCTCACCGAGTACGCCAGGCCGCGCTGCTCGCGAATCTCATCGAACAGCCTCGAGCCCATCGAGCCGCCTAGAAGCGTGCCGTAGATGGCCAGTGCCGCGCGCTGGCGCGGGTCCGAGACGTCGATCGACGGGCGATAGGACATCCGCAGATGGGACTGGTTGGAGTCGCGCTCGCGCACCATCACGCGCACCTGCAACATCGGCGCCGGCTCGTAGGCCTCTGGGGTGGGACCCTCGGTGAAGCGGCCGAACAGCGCGGAGAGCTGCCCGTCGTCGCCGAGCGCTTCGAGGTTTCCGACCGCGAACGCGCCGCCCCGCGAGGGCGACCACCGCCGCTGGCGGAAGGCCACGATTGCCTCGCGCGTGAACGTGTCGCGGATGTGCTCGGTGGTCCCGAGCACGGGACGGCCGAGCGGATGATCGCCGAACACCGCCTCGTCGATCAGATGCTCGGCCTGAGCGGCCGGCTGGTCGTTGGCCCGGGCGATCTCCTGCACGACGACCCCGCGCTCGCGGTTGAGCTCGTCGCCGTCGATCCTGGGACGGGCGACGAAGTCGCTGAGCAGGTCGGCGGCCTCGAGCCCTCGGGCGGCGCGGGCGGTGATGTGAAAGGCGACCAGGTCGTGGCTGGTGTAGGCGTTGAGCACAGCGCCGATGCCCTCGGCGGCCTCGTTGACGTCCCGGTAGGTGGGGTACTTGTCGCCGCCCTTGAACACCAGGTGCTCGAGGAAATGGGCCATGCCGTTCTCCTCCGGACGCTCGGTCCGGGCACCGGCGTCAAACGCCGCCAGGATCGTCACCGAACGGGTGCCCTCCACCGGAATGCGGTGCAGGCGCATCCCGTTGGCCAGCGTGGAAATTTCGATCTCCGCCACGACGAGGACAACGGTACTCCCCGGCCAGGTTGGTGTCCTCCAGGGTTCATGTTGGGGTCGTGTTGACATCTGCAAATCCCGTTGCAAACGCGGTTTTTCGCACCTCTCGTCGCTACGCTGCCCCCTCTCTATGGCTACCTCATCAAGAATCTCCCGGCGCAGTCGAAAGCGTGCCGCGGAGGCGTCCGCCCACCATCCGCGGACAGCCTCGCAGCAGGGTGGCTCCCGGCGTCTGGTGGTCGAGTTCCGGGGCGTGTCCAAGCTCTATGCCGGCGACGTCGGCCTCGATCAGGCCACGTTCTCCGTCGAGCGCGGCGAGTTCGTGTTCCTTGTCGGATCCACCGGGTCGGGCAAGTCCACGCTGATGCGGCTGCTCATCAAAGAGCTCGAGCCGACCAGCGGAACGATCCGGGTGGCCGGACACGACCTCGACGACATCCAGCGCAAACGCGTCCCCTATTTCAGGCGCAACATCGGGGTCGTCTTCCAGGATTTCAAGCTGCTCCCCAACCGCACGGTGTACGACAACGTCGCCTACGCACTGCAGGTCACCGGCGGCTCGCGCAAGGAGATCCGCGCCAAGGTGCCGGATATCCTGCGCCTCACCGGGCTCTCGACCAAGCTGCACAACCTGCCCCACCAGCTCTCGGGCGGCGAGCAGCAGCGCGTCTCCATCGCCCGGGCGTTCGTCAACCATCCGCCGCTGCTGCTGGCCGACGAGCCGACGGGCAACCTCGACCCCGAGACCAGCATCGACATCATGCGCCTGCTGTACCGGATCAACCGCACCGGCACGACCGTGCTCGTGGCCACTCACGATCAGACGATGGTCGACAAGATGCGCCGCCGTGTGCTGGAGCTGTCACGCGGCCGCGTGATCCGCGACGAGGCCGCCGGCCTGTATACGCGCGACGAGACCACGCGCGACCTGGCCCAGCGCCTGCGCGCGCCGTCCGCCCGTCCTCCGGGCCTGCAGCAGTGAAGCTCGGCTTCTTCCTGCGCGAGGCGGTCCGGGCGGTCCGTCGCAGCGCCGCGCCCAGCTTCGCCGCCGTGGCCACCGTTCTGGTGACGATGCTCGTCCTCGGTGTGTTCATCCCGATCGTGCAGGCGACCAACGGGGCGGCGAACACGGTGCGCAGCCGGGTCGAGGTCGATGTCTACATGAAGACCAAGTCGACCGCCGCCGACGCGGCGCGGGTGCGCAAGGAGCTGCTCGCCGTCCCGCACGTGCGCTCGGTGCAGTTCATCTCCAAGCAGGCGGCCTACGCCCAGCAGTCCAAGGCCGATCCGCAGGCCTACAAGCTGCTCGGATCCAATCCGCTGCCCGACACCTTCCACGTGATCCCCGACAATCCGGCGAACGTCCTCAGCGTGCACAACGCGCTCGCCTCGGCGGGAACCGGACCCACCCGCCCGGGGGGCGGATCGGGAACGATCGACTCGGCGATCCAGAGCGTCTCCAACAAGCGCAACGACACCAAGAAGATCCTCGAGGTCACCAACCTGGTGACGATCACGGCCGCCGCGCTGACCGTACTGCTGACGATCGCCTCGGTGCTGCTGATCGCCAACACGATCCGCCTGTCGCTGTACTCGCGCCGCCGGGAGGTCGAGGTCATGAAGCTGGTGGGAGCGACCGACTGGTTCATTCGCTGGCCGTTCGTGATCGAGGGCGTCGTCGTCGGCGCCGCCGGAGCGCTGCTGGCAATCGTCGTGCTCGGGGTGACCAAGGTCGCGTTGCTCGATCCCCTCGCCGGCAACTGGGCACTGATCGCGGCACCGCGGACGATTCCGTTCACGGCACTCATCGCGGTGCTGATGGTGGCCGGCGTGGCCGTGTCCGCGCTCGGCTCCGGGTTGTCCCTGCGCCGCTTCCTGCGCGTCTGATCCCGCGCGACAGCCCGGGCGGCGAGCCGTGGCGGTCCAGCTACCCTGATCCTGTAGATGTACGCGCCCCGTTCCCGCAGACCGCGCGTCGCGGCGTTGATCCTCGCCGCGCTCGTCGTGCTGGCCGTGGGCCTCTGGTTCGGCGGGCATCCCAGCTGGCTGCCGGCGCCGTTGCGGTCGGCGTTCACCTCGCAGAGCTCCAACGACAAGCTCGTCAACCAGGTGTTCGGCCTGCTCTCCAAGGACTACTACCGCAAGATCGACCGCTCGGACCTCGTCAACAAGGGACTGGCGGCGGCGGTGGCATCGCTCGGCGATCCGTACTCGCACTACTACGACCCGTCTGACTACCACTCGTTCCAGAACGAGACCGATCCTCATCTGAGCGGGATCGGGATCGACATCGAGGCCAAACCGCAGGGCCTGCTCGTGCAGGACGTGTTTGCCGGCTCGCCGGCGGCGAAGGCGGGCCTCGCCAGCGGCGATCTGATCACCCATGCCGGCACCACGTCACTGGCGAACCGATCGTCGACATTCTCCTCGTCGCTGATCAAGGGCCGTGCCGGGACGGCGGTGATGCTCACGGTCCAGCGCGGCTCGCACAAGCGCACCGTGCGCGTGGTGCGCGCCAACGTCACCGTGCCGGTCGCCGCCGGGAAGATCCTGCGCTACAAGGGGTCCAAGCTCGGCTACGTGGATCTGACGAGCTTTGCCCAAGGCTCGGGCGACGAGGTGCGCGCCCGGGTCGATCGGTTGCGCCGTCAAGGTGCCAAGGCACTGATCCTCGACTTGCGCGAGAACGGCGGCGGGCTTCTCCAAGAGGGCGTCAACGTCGCGAGCATCTTCATTCCCGACGGGACGATCGTCTCCACCGACGGGCGCAGCCAGCCTCGCCAGGTGTACATGGCCAAGGGCAACGCGATCCCGACCGGCATCCCGCTGGTCGTGCTGGTGGACCACAACACGGCATCGGCGGCGGAGATCGTCACCGGCGCGCTGCAGGACCGGCACCGCGCCAAGGTCGTGGGGACCCGGACGTATGGCAAGGGCGTCTTTCAGGAGATCCAGCCGCTGTCCAACGGCGGCGCACTGGACTTCACGATCGGCGAGTACTTCACCCCTTCCGGTCACAACCTGGGCGGCGGCGGCGTCCGGCGCGGCGCCGGGATCACGCCGAACGTCTATGCCGAGACGATGCCGCATGCGCACACCGACACGGCGCTGACGGCGGCTGAGAAGACGGTCGCCGCCGAGTTGCGGTGAGCTCCTCGGTCGGCGGCTCGCGCGTCGCCGTCCTCGCCCGCCAGGGCAAGTTCCTCGTCGCCGAGCCGTTCTTCGCTCCCGGTCCCCGAGTGGCGGTCAGCCGGGACAAGCGCTACGACGTGGGCGACCTCGTGCTGCTCGGGCCGCCGCGCAGCGGCGCCCGCGGGAAGGGCGGGGGCGGCCGGCGGGCGACGATCGAGCGGCGGCTCGGCCGGCCGGACGTGGCCCGTGATGTGATCGAGGCGCTGATGCTCGACCGGGGGCTGCGCCGGCGCTTTGATCCGGCGGTGGCGCGCGCCGCGCGAGAGGTGGCTGCGGTGCCGGTGACCCTGGATGGGCGTCGCGACCTGCGCTCGCTGGCCACGTTCACGATCGACCCGGTGACCGCCCGCGACTTCGACGACGCGATCTCCGCCGAGGCGATCGCGGGCGAGGCCGCGTGGCGCGTGTGGGTGCACATCGCCGACGTCGCGGCGTACGTCACGCCGCGCTCGGCGATCGACCGCGAGGCGCATCGGCGCGCGACGAGCGTGTACGTGCCCGGAACGGTCGAACCGATGCTCCCGCCCGAGCTCTCGAGCGACGCCTGCTCACTGGTCCCGGGCGCCGACCGGGCAACCGTGACGGTGGAGATGACGATCTCCGCGCGCGGGGTGCGCGAGGCGTCCATGTACCGATCGTTGATCCACTCCGACGAGCGGCTCGACTACGACCAGGTCGATCGGCTGTTCGCGGGGCTCGAGGGGGCGGCCGAGCCGTGGGGTGCCCCGCTCCAAGACGCCCGCGCGGCCGCCGCGGCGCTGGGGGCGCTGCGGGCCGGTCGCTCGGCGCTCGTCCTGGATTCGGCCGAGCCCGCATTTCAATTCGACGCCGAGGGACACGTCGTGGGCGCCGAGTTGTCGCAGCAGACCGAGTCGCACCGCCTGATCGAGCACCTGATGATCGCCGCCAACGAGCAGGTCGCCACGTTCCTTGAGGAGCACCGGATACCGACGCTGTACCGCGTCCACGAGCGCCCCGACTCGATGGCGGTGGAGCGCCTGATCGAGCAGCTGGCGTCGCTGGGTGTGCCGACGCCGCCCGTGCCCTCGGGACCGCTGACGCCACAGCAGGCGGCCGAGATCATCGGCGAGGCGTCGGTCGCCGTCGCCGACTGGGTCGCGAAGACCGGACACGGCGCCCGTGCGCTGAACAGCCTCATCCTGCGGTCGCTCAAGCAGGCCTACTACGACGCGCGCAACCGCGGCCACGCCGGGCTGGCGTCGCCGCACTACTGCCACTTCACCTCACCGATCCGCCGCTACCCGGACCTCATCTGCCACCGGGGGCTGCTGTCGGCCGTCGCCGGCGAGCCGGCACCGGAGGCCTCGTGGGTCCAGAACGCCGGTCCGTGGTGCTCGACGCGCGAACGCGAGGCGATGACGATCGAGCGCGACGCCGACGATGTCGCCTCGTGCTTCCTGCTCGAGCGAGAGCTGGTCACGGGCGGGGAGCGCGACCGGCTGCTCACGGGCGAGGTGGTCGGCCTGATCGGCGCGGGCGCGTTCGTTGCGTTCGGCGAGCGCGGCCAGTACGAGGGGATGCTGCCCGTACGCCGGCTGCGGGGCGACTGGTGGGAGCTCAACGAGCCGGGAACGATGCTGGTGGGTACGCGCAACGGGGGCACGTTGCGACTCGGGGACCCGGTTCAGGTGCGAGTGGGGCGGATCGATGCACCGCGGGGTAGGGTGGATCTCCTGCCTTCGGAGATGGGTGTTCATGGCTAAGGGAACAAAGAGAAAAGTCGCATCGGGTGACGTCGCCAGCAACCGGCAGGCGTCGTATCGCTACAACCTGCTCGAGCGCTTCGAGGCGGGCATCGTGCTGACCGGCACCGAGGTCAAGTCGTTGCGCGAGGGCAAGGCCCAGCTCAAGGACTCCTACGCCACGGTCCGCGACGGCGAGGTGTGGCTGTACGGCGTCTACATCCCGCCGTACGGACCGGCGTCGCGGGCCAATCACGATCCCGAGCGCCCGCGCAAGCTGCTGCTGCACAAGCGGGAGATCGAGGGGCTGATCGGGCGCACGCACGAGCGCGGCCTGACGCTCGTGCCCACGCGCATGTACTTCGCCGGCCCGGGCTCTCGGGCCAAGGTCGAGATCGCCCTGGCCAAGGGCAAGGACCTGTACGACAAGCGCGAGTCGATCCGTAAGCGCGACATGGCGCGCGACGTCCAGCGCGAGTTGCGCGAAGCCGGACGATGAGCCACTTTTCGGTAAGGTGTCGACCGGGTAGCCTCCGCCAATGACCATTGGCAGCTCCATCCTGCTGATCGCCGTCGGCGCGATCCTCAAGTGGGCCGTGACGGCGCACGTCAACGGGGTCGATCTCCAGACGGTCGGGACGATCCTGTTCGTGCTGGGGATCCTCGGGCTTGTGCTGTCGATCGCCTACACGTTCCGTGACTCGTTCGGAGGCGGCCGCGGGGGCGGTGGAACGCCCCCCGACGAGCGGGACACCCGGTACCTCCGGTAGGGAGCTACGGCAGCCCCTGCTCGTACCGGTCGCCTTCGCCGGCCGCCTCGTAGTAGTCGCCGGGCGTGGCGGTGAAGATCTGCGCCATCGTGCGAAGGCCGGTGGGCGGACACAGCGTGCCGGCGGCGACCGACATCGTCTCGGGCTCGTCATCGCGCTGCCAGAAGAGGCTGGCCCCGCAGCCCGAACAGAATCCTCGCCGTCGCCCGTCGGCCTCATACCAGCGCAGCGACGCGTCGTCGGTGATCGCCAGGTCGGTGGTCGCGCAGTCCGAATAGGCCGCGACGTGACCGTGGCTGCGCCGGCAGCGGCTGCAGTGGCAGACGACGACGTCGCGCAGCGGGCCGTCGATCCGGTAACGGACCGCACCGCACAGGCAGCCGCCTTCGTGCGCTCGCTCGCTCACACCAGCGTGCGCGGCAGGTGCGTGGCGTTCATGCCGATCACGAGCAGCGCGATCAGCGTCAGATACGTGATCGCCACAAGCGCCCGGTTGCGGGGGCTGACGCGGTAGTAGGCCTCCTGGGCGGCTCCCCCCGCGCGCCGCTGCTTCCAGCGCCGCCACGTCTCGA
Source organism: Solirubrobacteraceae bacterium (assembly GCA_036268255.1). Taxonomy (GTDB): domain Bacteria; phylum Actinomycetota; class Thermoleophilia; order Solirubrobacterales; family Solirubrobacteraceae; genus Palsa-465. The sequence continues at coordinate 12,686 of DATAUL010000343.1, forward strand.
ACGCGGCGAACACGACGATGATCAGGATGATGGGGTTCGGCCAGATCACGGCCAGGGCGATCATCGCGGCGAAGCCGACGAACCACATCCACGGCGCCATCGCCGCCATCGCCCGGCCTCCGTCGAGCGGCACGACCGGCAGCAGGTTGAACAGGTTCAGGAAGAGACCGGTGAACGCCAGCGCGCGCCAGTAGTCGTGTCCCGTGATCTGCCAGATGACGATGCAGACGGCCGCGCCGAGGCTGCCCAGGATCGGACCGGCCAGCCCGACACGGGCCTCGGCGAGCGCATCCTCGCCGAGCGAACGCGCGGTGATCAATGCGCCCATGAACGGGATGAACATCGGCGCCGACGCCTTGATGCCCTCACGTCGCAGCGCGATCACGTGCCCCAGCTCGTGGACGAGCAGCAGGATCACGAAGCCGGCGGCGAACGAGAAGCCCCAGATCGTCGCGTACGCGACCACGGAGACGAGCATCGTGCCCGCGGTGGCGAGCAGCTTGACCTGGCCGAGGACCAGCAGCAGCGCTTTGAGCTTGGCCAGCAGCGCGATCAGCGCCGCGCCCAGCGGGGCGATCCGGCGCCGGAAGAACGACTCGTGTTCGCGCCGCGGCCCCGGCTCGTGGGGGCCGGGCTCGGGGTGGCGAGGCCGATGAAACGGCTGCTCGAGCCCGGGGATCGGCCCAAAGCCCTTCGGCCGCTCCGGAACGGGCTCCGGCAAAATGGGTGGGGTGTGCTCCATGGGCTGTCAATGATTCTCGCAGGCGCGCGACCGTCCTTACCAAGGTCTTATCGGCGGGCTCGCCGGCGCCTATACTGAGAGGACATACCTCACGGGGACGACAGGCTTCGACGTGGTCGGTTCGTGGGGATGGTTGCGAGTCGAGGTCCCGGGCGGCCTCGTAAAACACCCGGGAAAACAATAAGTGCGGACTCTCACGAGTACGCGCTCGCCGCTTAGT
>DATAUL010000344.1:0-1777 GCA_036268255.1 Solirubrobacteraceae bacterium
GATGATCCGCTCGGCGATCATGTCCGTCGCCTGCTCCAAGCTCAGATCCTCCCACTCGGTCGCGCCCGGGCGCCGGTAGCGCACCCTGGTCTCGCGCCTCGGCGAGTTGACCAGCTTCTCGGACGCCGATCCCTTTGGGCAGAGCCGCCCGCGGGAGATCGGCGAGTCCGGATCGCCCTCGATCTGGACCACCGTCTCGTTCTTGACATACACCTTCTGCCCGCAGCCGACGGCACAGTACGGACAGATCGACCGCACCACCTTGTCGGCCGTCCTTGTCCGGGGAGCAAGCTGTTCAGAACGCGCCGACTGCGCGGCCCGGCCCAGGCCGAGTCCATCGCCCGCCAGCTGGCGCAGAAACGGAGGGATCAGACGACGGCCGAGGGTCATCGCGGCGGGAAACCTACCGCTCTAGGTGCCATCTTGCTGGGTCACGGCGCACTGCAGCAACAGAGCATGCACGAACGACTGCGGGAGGTTGCCGCGCAGCTGGCGCTGAGCGACATCGAACTCCTCGGACATGAGTCCCGAGGGGCCGCTGGCCGCGCGGGTGCGTTCGAACCAGCGAGCGGCTCGCACCTGGTCGCCCTGCTGGACATAGGCGAGCGCCATCAGAAACCCGCACAGCAAGAAAGCTCCCTCCGCTTCGCCGAGCGGCCGTTCATCGGGTCGGAAGCGGTAGCAGTAGCCGTCGTCGGTGAGCTCGTCCTCAACGGCGAGAAGCGTCGCCAGGGAGCGAGGGTCGTCAGGCCTGATGGCTCCTCGGATGACGGGCAGCAACAGGGAAGCGTCAACCCGGGGGTCGTCCGGCGAGCGTTGCCAGCGGCCGGTGCAGTGCAGTGAGTCCGCGCCCGTCTGGGCGGCGATGACGTCGGCCAGCGCCACCCACGGCGCGCTGCGCTCGGACGGCTGGTGGGTGGCGATGGCGCGCAGGCCGGCGACGCAGATCAGGCGGCTATGGGTCCAGTTGTCGGGCTCGAGCTCCCAGATGCCGGCATCGGGCTCGTGCCAGCGTTCCTCGATGGCGGCGATGGCCGCCTCGGCGGCTCGCCAACCGTCGGCGTCCAGATGGTCGTGTTCGGCCGCCGCGGCGAACAGCAGCAGCGCTTCGCCGAAGGCGTCGAGCTGGAACTGCTGGTTGACCCAATTGCCGGCGACATCGGTCCCCCCGGGGTAGCCGGGAAGTCCGAGGTTGCGCTCCCCGGGAACCGGGCTTCCATCGACGGTGTAAGCGGGCACCATCCGTGAACCGTCGGCGAGCACGCGATCAGCGACGAAGCGCACGGCGGCGTCGAGCAGCGGGTAGGGACCGGCTTTGGCCACCGCCTGGCCGGCCAGGCACTGGTCGCGTATCCACACGTAGCGGTAGTCGTAGCTGCGTCCCTGGCGCGCGCGCTCGGGCAGCGACATGGTGGCGGCGGCCACCATGCCACCTCGGGCACCGGTCAGTCCTGAGAGCACCGCGTAGGCGTGGCGGGCGTCCCGCGGAGCCACGGTGCTCTGCAGATCCGGGAGCCGGTCCCGCCAGGCGGCCTCCGTGCTCGACCAGGCGCGGTCGGCCGCGAGCGTTGAACCGCGGTCAGCGTCGAGGCTCATGACGAGCACCAGGTCATGGCGCTCTCCCTCGGCGAGCTCGAGCGTCATCCCCAGTGGATGACCGCCGTCCGTGTCCCGCTGGATCTCGGCCTGGGATGCGCCGTGCCAGCTGACCGCGGCCTCGCCGAGCCGGGCGCGCCAGACGCCGTCGTCGGCGCGCCGGAGTGAGCGCGCCTGGCGG
>DATAUL010000345.1:0-2509 GCA_036268255.1 Solirubrobacteraceae bacterium
CCCGCCCGGGGATCGGCGCCAGCCGATCCCCCCGCGACCGCCGGCAGGATCGTGACCTCGTCGCCGTCCTTGACGGGCGTATCGAGGCCGTCGAGGAAGCGGATGTCCTCGCCGTCGACGTAGACGTTGACGAAGCGCCGCAGTCCGCCGTCCTCGGCGATGCGGCTGCGCAGCTCGCCGAATCGCTCATACAGCGAATCGAGGACCTCGCCGACGGTCGTGCCATCGACGGTCGCCACGCCTTCGCCTTCGGTGGCAACCCGCAACTGGGTGGGAATCTTCACGTTGACGGACATCGGGCATAGATCTTATGCAAGTGCGCCGACGCGGTCGGCCGCCGCCTCGAACGATCGCACCGTCGGCTCGATCTCCCAGACGTCGAAGGTGCCGCGCACGGCGTCCAGCGTCTTGAGGCCCTCGCCGGTGATGTAGACGACGACGCGTTCGGAGGGATCGATGTCGCCGCGCAGCGCCAGCTTGCGCAGGACGGCAGTCGTCACGCCGCCGGCGGTCTCGGTGAAGATGCCGGTGGTCTGTGCGAGCAGCCGGATGCCCTCGCGGATCTCGTCGTCGGAGACCGAGTCGATGCCGCCACCCGAGGTGCGCGCCAGGTCGAGCGCGTAGGGGCCGTCGGCGGGGTTGCCGATCGCCAGCGACTTGGCGATCGTGTCGGGCTTGACCGGGCGGCAGAAGTCCTGTCCGTCGGCGAACGCCGCGGCGACCGGGGAGCAACCCTCGGCCTGGGCGCCGTTGAACACCGGCAGCTTGCCGTCGATCAGACCGACGTCGATCCACTCCTGAAAGCCGCGCGCGATCTTCGTGAACAGCGAGCCGGAGGCGATCGGCGCTACGACGCGGTCGGGCAGCTCGAAGCCGAGCTGCTCGGCGGTCTCAAACGCCAGGGTCTTGGAGCCCTCGGCGTAGTAGGGGCGCATGTTGATGTTCACGAACGCCCACTCGTGCTCCCCGGAGAGCTCGGTGCACAGCCGGTTGACGTCGTCGTAGTTTCCGTTGACGCCGACCACATTGGTCCCGTAGACGCCGGTGGCGAGGATCTTCTGCTCCTCCAGGTTGGAGGGGATGAAGACGTAGGACTCCAGGCCCGCCGCGGCCGAATGGGCCGCGACGGCGTTGGCCAGGTTGCCCGTCGACGCGCAGGCGATCGTGGTGAAGCCCAGCTCGCGTGCCCGCGCCAACGCCACCGACACGACCCGGTCCTTGAACGAGTGCGTCGGGTTGGCGGCGTCGTTCTTGATCCACACCTCCCCCAGGCCGAGCTGCTCGGCCAGGCGATCGGCACGCAGCAGCGGCGTCCAGCCGGCGGGAAGTGCCAGTTTGGGCGGCGCCCCGACGGGCAGGAAGTCGCCGTAGCGCCACAGCGAGTGTGGGCCGGCCTGGATCCGGCGGCGCAGCGCGTCTGCGTCGACCCCGTCACGCACGGAGTAGGCGACCTCGAGCGGGCCGAAGCACTGCTCGCAGACGTAGCGCGCGTCAAGCGGGTAGGTGGTCTTGCATTCCTTGCAGCGAAGAGACTCTGGCGGCATCTATGTAAACCTCCGCCGGGGTCTGTGGTCGGAGGTCCGTTGAGAAACCGCCCTGCCACATCTCCCAGGCTTTTGTAGTTGGAGCCTGAATGGAATTGGCACCGTTCCCTTGCGGGAGGTTGCCGGGGTTTCGTAGGGCCATATCCCTCCACCCCTCTGGATGCGTACTGCTATGTGGTGCGCCAGTATATACAGGCGATCGGAGGGTCTTGAGGGCCGTGTACGTAACGCGGGTGCAGCGACGGTGTTGACCAAGGCTGGATGACCGCCGTGGAAGCCGATCCGCTCACGCGACTGGAGACACTGCTCGGGCTGGAGGATGACTCGCCGCCCAGCCGCCGCATGCTGGTGATCGTCAATCCGTACGCGACCACCGTCTCGGACCGGCTCAAGAATCTCGTCGTCTACGCATTGCGGGGCCGCTACGAGGTGCACGCGGTCGACACCGAGGCCCGTGGGCACGCCACCGTGCTGTGTCGTGAGGCCGCCCGGGAGGGGTACGACGTCGTCGTGGCCTTCGGCGGCGACGGAACGGTCAACGAGGCCGCCAACGGGCTGGTCGGCTCCGACACCCCTCTGTGCTGCCTGCCCGGCGGGCGCACCAACGTCTACTGCCGGATGCTGGGAATCCCCACCGACGTCGTCGACGCCACCGAGCACCTGCTCGGGCTCGCCCACGACTGGCGGCCCCGCCGGGTCGACATCGGCAAGGTCAACGAGCGCTACTTCCTGTTCTCGGCCGGCGTCGGGCTCGACGCCTCGGTGGTCGAGCGCGTCGACGCCCACCCCCGGCTCAAGGCGCGCGTCGGTGAGTACTACTACGCCTGGACGGCGACGCACACGGTTCACCGCCAATACGTAGTGCACCCACCGCGGCTCGAGGCCGAGCTCGGCGAGGAGACCGTGCCCGGCGTGACCGCGATCGTCCAGAACGCCGAGCCGTACACGTACTTCGGCAACCGCCC
>DATAUL010000346.1:0-15855 GCA_036268255.1 Solirubrobacteraceae bacterium
CTGCTGCTGATGTGCGCGCTTGGCGTTGAGGGCCGAGCGCTTGCCGGTCCGATAGCGATTCGCGCTATAACGAGCGCCCCATTTCGTGAGCGCCCACGCCGAGTAACCGCGCGGGTTCTGACCCACCGCAATCAGGTAACCGAGCCCGTGGTGATCGCGATAGATCCACACGGTCGGCTTCACGCCGAGCCACTCGGTCGGCTTCACGCCGGGCCGCTGCGGCTCAGCGCCTTCGGCGCAACCTCAGCCTGGTCGCTCAGGGCCAGCAGCGCCTGATACGTCACGAGCGTGTTCGCGGCCTGATCCTCGCCAGCAGTCGACATCCGCTTCTCTCAGTGTCCGTTACCCATCAGAGTGCTCGATCGTGCTGTTGGGGCTGATGCAGCGGCCGCCCGCGAGCTACTTGCCGGGGACGAGACGCCAGGACCCCCAATGCTGGGGATTCATTCTCATACCTACCCATAACGTGCTCAGGGCTAACGTCGGCGGCCGTCAGCGCTGGAGGAAGAACCGGACCATCTCAGCGGAGGAGTCGGGGCCTTGCGAGTCGGTGTACGAGCCAACCGGGCTACCGCCGTACCAGGCATGGTCGCCACCGTGGACGATCAAGGACTCCACGACGCCGATGCCGCCGAGATTGTGGTGGACGGTGCGGGTGTAGGAGTGCCCGCTGCCACCGTTGATCATGGTGGGCCCATTTTGACCGGTGACGTCGCCGGTCGCCGCACGAGAAGCAATCAGCTTGTCCGCGTTGACCGGGGCCACCGTCGTGTCTCGATCACCGTGGATGACGATCAGCGGCACGGCACTGGTCGCGGCAGGTGTCCCCCCGGTTCGCATGGCCTTGAAGGCGGAGCCGACGTCGTGCGCGGCGCGATATGCGATCCCGGAGTGCACGCCGACGGCCGCGTACAGGTCAGGGTAGGTCGCTGCCATGACGGCTGCCATGGCACCTCCAGCGGAGAGCCCGGCGACGTAGACGCGGGCCGGATCGACAATGAAACTGCCCATGACCTCGTGGGTGATGCCGGCAATGATCGCCGGCTCGCCGGCACCGGCCTGCTGGTCGGCGGCGCAGAACCAGTTCCAATAGCGGCCGCGGTTAGCCGCCCGCGACTGCTCCGGGTAGGCGACGAGGAACCCGTGCTGCTCGGCGAGTTCGTTCATACGAGTGCCGGCGGCGAAGTCCGGTCCGTCCTGCGTGCCGCCGTGGAGCATGATCAGGAGTGGAACGGGTCGGCTCGTGTACGTGGTCGGCGTGTAGACGTAGTAGCTGCGTGTCCCGGCGCTCTCGGTGTGGGTGGCGTGGCGAAACTCACCACGGGCTACGCCGGCAGCACGGGCCGTCCCGCCACGACCAGTTGACAACGGCGACCGAAGGCGGCCGAGATCGCCGAGAGGCCGTGCCGCAATCGATTCGTCCGGCGCGCCGGTGCCGGCGGTCGCGAGACCGCGCTGCAGAAGCCCGGTGGCCTCGGTCACCCGTCCGGCGCGCGTGAGCCGCAACGCTTCGGACATCGTGCGGTTCGTCTTGGTGGTCATCGGACATCCTTTCAGGGTGATCATGTGGTGCGTGATGCGAGCGCCGCTTTCACTGCCCGTGGCGCTCGAAAGGCACCCAGAACCTCGACCCGGGCGATCGTCGCGCGGGCGAGCTCCGGCGAAACGTCATCGGCGATCGTGGCCAACCCGAGCACGCGCAGCTCCACCATGCGACCAGAATCCCGGAGCTGCTCGAGAGCCTCGCGGCTGTAGTGCTCGACGCCGAGAATCAGCTCGCGTCTGGCCACCGTTGTGTCCACAGCGCTCGACCGGCTTTCGAGCTGCCGTCGGATCGCCGTGCGAATGAAATCGGTGCGGTTGGCGAAGAAGCCCTCGCTGACGAGCAGGTCGATCTGACCCAGATCGATCAGACCCAGGTTGATCGTGATCTTCTCGCTCCGGTCGGCGTCGGCGATCTTTGCCACGTTTAACCTCTAACCATCTATCTGCCATCCTAGCACCATCCATGTGGATGGTCCTGCCTACGTCAGGCCGGGAGTCCCGCGGCGTTGCCCCCGTCGATCAGAAGCACCGAGCCGGAGATGAATGCCGCCTCAGGCCCAGCGAGATAGACGACCGCGTCAGCGACGTCACGGGTGGTGCCCACGCGTCCCAGTGGTGCGGCGGTCCACGTTGCCGGATCGTCGTCGCCACGGTCAGGGTCGGACGCGGGTCCGATGTGTCGCATTCCCGGCGCGGTCGCGCCCGGGCAGACGCAGTTCGAGCGCACCCCGTGCGCCGCGCCGTCAAGGGCGAGAACGTTCGACATCATGACGAGGGCTGCCTTGCTGATCGAATAAGCGCCGATCGCCTGCTCGGCGCGGAGGCCGGCATCCGAGCCGATGTGGATCATGCAGCCGCGTGAGCGCACGAGCGCCGGGAAACATGCGCGCGCGTACAGATACGGCCCGCGGACGTTGGCGGCAATCACGCGGTCGAAGTCCGCCGGCGGCGTGTCGACCAGCCGTTCCTTCACGGCGATGCCGGCGTTGTTGACGAGCAGGTCGATCGTCTCGAAGCGCGCCAGGGTCGCGTTCACCGAGCGCTCAACATCGTCAGGGTCGCCGGCGTCGGCGGCCACGAACATCGCGTCGGGTCCCAGCTCCGTCTCGGCCGCCGCGCCTCGGTCTGCGTCGCGGCCGGTGATCACCACTCGCGCGCTCTTGGCGAGCAGCCGCCGGGCCACCTCGAGCCCGATACCGCTCGTGCCTCCCGTGATGAGCGCGACGCTCCCCGACAGTCCACGCATGGCGTCAGTCAGGGGGAAGCTCCCGGTAGACGAGGTCGAGATCGATCCCCTGCGAGCGGCGAACAGCGCGGGCGATGTAGTAGATCAGCAGGCCGACGACGACGATGCCGGCCATGAACGCGGGAATCTGCCAGCGGTTTCCGGTGTTGCCACTCAGCGCCAGGGCGGGGTAATGCCACGCCTCCCAGGTGAGGAAGAGCACCACCGCGATCGATAGCGGCGCGACGATCTGCAGGACCGGGATCCCCAGCAGCTTGATGTTCGCGGGGGAGCTTCTGTAGAGCTCGGGTCGCCGCATCGGGAAGGCAAAAGCGGCCACCCCGACGATCACGACGCACACCACCCCCGCGAGCACACCGAGCGCGAGCAGTGTCTGGAACGTCGTGGCCGTCACGCTCCACGCGAGCATCAGCGTCACGAGCGCCATGACGAGGAGGATGGCGGCAACCGGAGAGTGGAAGCGCTCGTTCACGTTCGACAGCCGCTCGGGGAGGACTCGATCAAACGACCACGCGAACACGCTGCGGATCGGCATGAAGGTGTTGCCGACCATCGCCGGCAGACTCCAGAACAAGAACGACGCGACGATGATCGTCGTCAGCACGTTGCTGTTGACGGCCAGCCCCGCGAAGAAGTGGTAGAAGGGACCGGTCGGCAGGACATAGGCGGCGTTGGGCACGGTGTTGGCGCCGACGATGAACTGATAGCTGGTCACTTTGTACAGGAGCAGGACCCCGGCGACCAGACCGATCACGTTCCAGCTCAGCGCGCCGAACATGATCGACATCTGCCGGTTGCGGTTGGACGCGCTCTTGAGCTCGCCGGAGAGGTAGACGCTCCACCAGTTCCAGATCATGAAGGTCATCACGACGAAGATCGCCGGCGTGGTTGCCCCGCCAAAGGCGTGCGGATGGGCGTTCTGGGCTTTGGCGTCGGTGATCACGCCGTGGTAGGCGTCGCCCTTGGCGCCGTACGTGTGGGAGATCGTGTTGAAGTGGTGCTGGAACCCTGACTTGGAGGAGAACAACAGGACCACGAACGCCAGTAGCGTGCCCGCGCTGGCGATGATCCAGAACACGTTCTGCCATTTGAACGTCGTTTTGGTGCCTCTGATCAGAATCAGCGTCATCCAGACGATCATCAGCAGGCCGCCAAGGAAGATCCAGCCTTTGTCGGTCTGGATATGGGTGCCCGCCGTCACGAGGCTATGGCTGTGGAAGATCGTTCCGAGCGTGACCAGCACCGGACCGAGCGCGAATACGGGGAAGTAGCGCGCCCAGAAGGTGGCTCCGATGATCGCGGAGGCCGCCGCGCCGAAATTGGAGACGAGCGCCGCCGGCGGACCGAGGATCCGGCTGACCCACACGTAGTCACCGCCGGTCTTGGGCATCGAGGAGGCCAGCAGCGCCATCATGATGAGGATCGGGACGTTGAGGACGAACGACCACAGGGTCGCGGCGACGAGGTCGGCCCCTGGGAATGCGGTGAGGGCGAAGAACACGCCCCACGCGAGCGTCGCGCCCACCGGGGCCGAGAACACCGCATTGAAGATTGTGGCGTCGAGCGCGGAGGCCTCGCGGACGAGGCCCGTGCTGCGCCGCACGAACAGCTGGTTCGACTGACGGCTTGGCGCCTCCGCGCCGGGTGCTTCCAGGTCTGCCATTGATCTCCCCTTCGGACTGGGCTCGCTGGGCGGGTTATAACAACATCGAACATTCCTGACAACAAGATCTCGAGATAAAGCGCCGTCGCACGCGTGCGTTCCTGCGAAGGATTTGAAAAGATGACGCCGTGCTCGCCGTCGATCGCCGCCACCGAATCCTCGAGCAGGTCGCCGAGCATCAGACGATTCACATCGCCGAGTTGGCCGCCGAGTTGGGCGTTTCGGAAATGACGATCCGTCGCGACATCGGCCGGCTCGAGCGTGACGGCTTCATGCGCCGCACATATGGCGGCGCGACGGCGCACATCACCCGCTCGATGGAGCTGTTGTTCAACGCCCGCGCGCTGGAGAACGCGCCCGCCAAGCGGATCATCGGAATGCACGCCGCGCGGATACTCACCCCGGATCGCACGATCTTCGTCGGGATCGGGAGCACTACCGAGCAGTTCGCGATGTTCCTTCCGGCACGCGAGGATCTGACGGTTGTCACCGGGTCGTTGCCGGTGGCCAGCCTCCTCGGCACCCGGAAGGGCCGCGTCGTCGTGCTGGGCGGATCGGTGCTGACCGATGAGCTCGCCTGTGTCGGACCGGTCGCGGCGGCGACCGTCAGGCGCTACCACGCGGACATGGCGATCCTCGGCGCAGCCGGTCTGTCGGCCAAGCACGGCATCACGGAGCTGAGCGACGAGGCCGCCGAGATCCAGCGGCTGATGATCGAGCACAGCGATCGCCTGGTCGTCGTGGCCGACAGCTCGAAGCTCGAGCAGACGACGATGGCGTCAGTTGCGCCGGCGGACCGGATCTCGATGTTGATCACCGACGACAACGCTGCCCCCCAGGAGCTGATCGAGCTCGAGGCCATTGGTGTCGAGATCGTCGCCGTATCCCGGCCCGTGCCCCGTCAACCAAGGGAGAATCACTAATGCCGACCCTCAAGGACCTGTTCGGCGTCGAGAAGCCGCTGATTGCGATGTGCCACTTGGAGGGCCTACCGGGGAGGCCGCGGTACGACGCGGCGGGCGGGCTCGAGGCGATCGTGCAGTCCGCGACCAGGGAGGTGAAAGCGCTGCAGGACGGCGGAGTCGACGCGATCCTCTTCTGCAACGAGAACGACATCCCGTATTCGACGTCGGTAGGGACGGAGGTCGTCGCCACGATGGCGCACGTCATCGGCCGTCTGCGTGACGACTTACGCGTGCCCTACGGCACCAACCTGCTGTGGGATCCGGCCGCGAGCGTCGCCGCCGCGGTCGCGAGCGGTGCGACCTTCATCCGCGAAGTGCTGACCGGCGTCTACGACAGCGACATGGGGTTGCTCGCGCCTGACTTCGGATCCCTCGCCGGCTATCAGCACGCGATCGGCGCCGGCCACATCGCGCTGTTCGGCAACATCACGCCTGAGTTCAGTCGCTCGGTCGGAGGCCGCTCGGTGGCCGACCGCGCCGCCAGCGCCGCGTACCTGGGCGTCGACGCCTTACTGATCTCCGGTCCGGCGGCCGGCGTCGATGCCAGCATGTCGGACCTCCGCGAGGCGAAGGCCGCCGTCGAGATCCCCGTTCTGGCCAACACCGGTGTCAAGCACGAGACCGTCGAGGATGTGCTCGCCGTCGCGGACGGCGCGATCGTGGGCACCAGCCTCAAGGTCGATGGCCATACCTGGAACCCGGTAGATCCAGACAGGGTCGCGGACATGATGCGGCGGGTCCGCGCGGTGCGCGATTCGCTCGTGGCGAGCTGAGCGCGAACCGTGGCCAAGAAGACGAAGCTGTTCTTTGCCACCGACGTCCACGGCTCGGAGATGTGCTTTCGCAAGTTCCTGAATGCCGGCGCGTTCTACAGGCCCGACGTGATGGTGCTCGGCGGCGACATTGCCGGCAAGGCCGTGCAGGCGGTGCAAGACCTCGGCGGTGGGCGGTTCACCACCACGTTTCGCGGTCATCGCTACGACATCGAGGATGACCAGGAGCTGGCGCGGGTGGAGCGACTCATCTCCGACGTCGGCTACTACCCCTGGCGTTCGGAGCCTGGAGAACTGGACGCGCGGATCGGGGACGACTCCGTGGACGACCTGCTCCTGCAGCTCATGCGACAGCGGCTGGACCGGTGGATGGAGATGGCCGACGAGCGGCTGCGACCGCTGGGCAAGCCGGTGTTCTGGATGCTGGGGAACGACGATCCGCCCACCCTGGTCGAGCCGCTGAAGGACGCACCCTGGGGCGAGCATGCCGAAGGTCGGGTGCTGCCGATCGACGACGAGCACGCGCTCGTCTCCTGGGGCTGGTCGAACCCCACACCGTGGCACAGCTTCCGAGAGATGAGCGAGGACGAACTGGCCGCGCGCTTCGAACAGCTCTTCGCGCAGGTGCCCGACCCGCACCGGATCGTGTTCAACGCTCACGTTCCACCGTTTGACAGCGGACTCGACGAGGCCCCCGTCCTCGACGCCAACCTGACCGTGACCCAGCAAGCGGGTCAGGTCAAGCTCGGCCCGGTCGGTAGCCGCGCGGTCCGGGCCGCGATCGAGCTCCACCAGCCGATCGCCGGCCTGCACGGTCATGTGCACGAATCCGCCGGGTTTCGCCGGATCGGCAACACGATGTGTGTGAACCCTGGAAGCGACTACGGCACCGGCGCGCTCAACGGGGCCCTGATGACCCTCTCCGGAGGCAAGCTGAAGTCCCATCAGATGGTTCGAGGTTGATGGCCACCGATCCCGTATTCGTGGCCATCGACGTCGGTACGACCGGGGCGCGCGCATCGGCTGTCGGCCTGGACGGACAGGTGCACAGCGAGGTCCGACGGCCCTATGACACCTTGATTCCACGACCGGGCTGGGCCGAGCAGGATCCGGACGACTGGCGAGAAGCGGCGCTGGACGCGTTGGCCGAGCTCACCGCCAACCCCGATCTGGGCCCCGACACGATCGCGGCCATCGGGCTCACCGGGCAATGCCCCACCGTGGCTCCATTCGACGGAGCCCGCCGCCCGGTCGGGCCAGGTCTCCTGTATCGGGACAATCGCGCGACCGACCAGGCCGAGGAGATGCGGCGCCGGTGGGGCGATCAGGCGATGCACCGGCGCACCGGGCACATCGCCTCCGCCTTTCACGTGGGCCCGAAGGTGCTGTGGCTGCGCGAGCGCGACCCGGGCACGTTCGCCGCCGCCGAGTGCTTCATGCAGCCACGCGACGTCGTGCTCCACGCGCTCACCGGAGTGACGGCGACCGACGAGACACACGCCAACTCGACGGTGTTCTTCGACCTCAGGGCGCGAGCGTGGGCCGATGATCTGCTCGAGTCGTTCTCGCTGTCGTCGGCGCTGTTTCCAACCGTGTCACCGCCGTGGGAGCAGGTGGGCGCCGTGAACAGTGCAGCGGCCGAGCGGACGGGAGTGCCGGCCGGGTGCGCGGTCGTCCTCGGGGCCGCCGACAGCCAGTGCGCCGCGTTCGGCAGTGACGTGCTCGGCGCCGGGCCGATCAGCGAGATGGCGGGGGCCTCGTCGTGCCTGAACTCCGTGATCACCGAGCCGGCCCGCGACCCGCGAATCACGCACTACAGCTACGTGGTCCCGGACTGCTACTGCACGGAACTGGGCGTCAACGTCAGCGGCGGAGCGCTCAGCTGGGCGGTCCAGCAGTTCGCTCTTGATGGTTTCGGCGAGCTCGAGAGCCGCGCGGAAGCGGTGCTCGCCAAACTGGCCGCCGGCGCGGTGCGCGACCCCCGGTTGGCGGCGCCGCTGTTCCTGCCCTACCTCGGCGACGGAGAGCGTGATGATCCGGCGCTGCGCGCTGCCTTCATTGGTGTCTCCGACCGCCACGGTCGCGACGAGCTCGCCTACGCGGTGCTCGAGGGTCTGGCGTTTGCGGTGTGCGAGACGGTGTCGGTGCTCACCGCCGCGGGTGCACCACTTGAGGAGCTGCGGGTCGCCGGCGGCGGCGCGCGCTTGCCGGCTCTCGGTCAGGTCAAGGCCGACGCTCTCAAGCATCCGGTCAGGCACCTGATGCACGACTCAGCGCCGGTCGGGGTTGCGTTGCTGGCGGCCAGCCGGACCGGCTACGCCGGCGAGGTTCGCGCGGCGGCCGCCGCCAACCTCGCTCGAGCTCGGCTGTTCGAGCCGCAACCCGTGTCGGCGGATGCGATCCGGGAGCGATACGCCTGGTTTCTGGACGTTCGCTCGTCCGACGCCGTGAGGCTGCGGTCATGAGGGTGACGCTCGGCATCAACAACTGCTTCGCGGTCAAGCGCTGGCCCCTGGCGGACGAGTGGGCACAGATCGTCGCCCACCGGCTGGGCCTTGATGTCGTCCAGCACAGCCTCGACCTGACCGATCTTGGCGGCGATCCGGAGTCCGATGCCGCCGAGATGAGACGCGCTTGCGCGGCTCATGGACTGCGCATGCATTCCGTGTTCACCGGCTTGATGGCCTACTCGACCAGTCTGATGCTCGCCCCCGACCCGGTGCAGCGCCAAGGGGGTGAGGCGTACTGGGCCGACGCGATCCGGTTCGGCGCCGCCCTTGGCGCGGTGTCTGTCGGCGGGCACGTCGGCAGCCTGTCCCGCCGCGATGCCGACCGCACCGAACGCCGTGATGCTCTGTTGGCCGAGCTTCAGCAACGGCTGGCCCGCCTCCGAGGGTTGGCGCACGATCACGGCCTCGCTGCGCTCCTCATCGAGAACATGGCGTGCGACCGAGAGCCGTCCCGGATGTCGGATTTCGACGACCTACTCGCGGACGCCTCCGATGGTCAGGCGGCGATCACGCTGTGCCTGGATGTCGGACACCAGTGCGTGCCGGGCACCAGCGGCGACGAAGCCGACCCCTACGCGTGGCTGGCCACGCTCGGACGACGGGCGTCCGTTGTGCATCTCCAGCAGACCGACGCCGGCGGCGATCATCATTGGCCGTTCACCGCCGCCTACAACGAGCAGGGACGCATCCGGGCACCGCGGGTTCTTCAGGCGCTGCACGAGTCAGGTGCCGACGAGATCACGCTGATCCTGGAGGTCATCCCCGCGTTTGAAGCCGACGACCGGCGCGTGCTGGGCGATCTCCAGGAGAGCGTCACGTACTGGCAGCAGGCGATCACAGACTTCGACCCGACATGATCTGATCGTGAGCGACGGCTCGGTGAACCGAACCCTGGACGACGTGGCCGAGGAGGGCCGGCGCCTGGCGATCGCCGCGTCAGGCGATGACCTCGCGCTGCGGCTCCTCGGTGGGGTAGCGGTGTGGTGCCAATGCCCGAGTGCGCGCCTTCCCGAATTGGCCCGGGACTACGGGGATGCCGACTTCATCGGTCGCGCCGGCGACCGCAAGCGGATCGTCGAGTTCCTGGAGGCCGAGGGCTATGAGCCCGATCGCATGTTCAACGCGCTCCACGGGGCAAGCCGGCTGAACTTCCACGACCCAGTCCGCGACCGCCCCCTCGACGTGCTGCTCGACCGGTTCGTGATGGCGCACGAGCTGGACCTGCGCGACAGCGCCTCGGTCGACGGACTGACCATCGAACTGGCGGATCTGCTCATGACCAAGCTCCAGGTTGTCAGCATCAACGAGAAGGACATTCGCGATCTCCTCGCGCTGCTCATCGATCATGATCTCGCGCCGAACGAGATCAGGCTGGAGCGGATCCTCGAGGCGACCAAGAACGACTGGGGGCTCGAGCACACCATTCACCGCAGCCTGTCCAGGTTGCGGGAGATGGTCAACGGCTTCGGTCTCGCAGCCGACCAGCAGCGCACCGTGATCGGCCGGATCGCGCAGCTCGATGATGCGCTCGCTTCAGCGCCCAAGGGCACAAAATGGAAGCTGCGAGCCCGGGTTGGCGAGCGAGTGCGCTGGTATGAGGAGCCTGAGGAAGCCCGAACATAGGGAAATGTGTCCTGCCGTAACGGTGATTGCTCAGGGAGCCGGCCGGCCGCCTTGGTGAACCGGTCGTGACCACCGCTCTGCTCAAACGCGGGACGCGTCGAGCGCGAGGCCGAAGAACAGCTCCACGCGGCAGTCGCGGATCAGCGTCGCGAAATCGCCGCTGCCGAGCAGCTGACGGGAGAGCGTGTCAAGCCAGATCGACACGCCCGCACGGTTGAGTGGTTCCAGGGTGGAGCTGGGAACCATGGTCGTCGCCGCGCTCAGGTCGTCCCGGTGGAGTCATCGGTCAACGACTCGAGCGGGGTGTCGGGGTCGCTCAGCGCCGCCGCATCGACGGGCTGGTGCGAGCGGATGAGCGCCTGGACATGTTCGTTGACATCCCAGACGTTGACGTTCATTCCGGCGACGACACGCGCGTCCTGCAGCCAGAATGCGATGAACTCGCCGCCCGCGCGATCGCCGCGGAACACGACCTCGTCCCACGTCGGCGCGTAGCCCGAGTACTCCATGCCGACGTCGTACTGATCGGAGAAGAAGTACGGGATCCGGTCATAGCTGACGCGATCACCGAGCATCGCCCGCGCAGCCGCGGGACCCTGGTGCAGGGCGTTTGACCAGTGCTCCACTCGGAGCCTCTGATCGAAGAACGGGTTCCAGGCGTTCGCGACGTCGCCCGCGGCGAACACGTTGGGCGCCGAGGTGTGCAGCGCGTGGTCGACGGGAATTCCGTTGTCGACATCGATCCCGGCGTCGCGCGCCAGTCCGTCACGTGGCGAGACGCCGATCGCGACGACGGCGAAGTCGCAATCGATCGCGCGGCCGCCGGCGGTGCGCACGCGCTTCAGCGTGCCGCTGCCCTCGAACGAGTCCACGCCCTCACCGAGCAGCAGCTTGACGCCGTGCTGCGCGTGGACGTCGCGATAGAAGCTCCCGATCTCCGGCCCGAAGATTCGCTCGTTCGGCAAGTGGACAGGGTCGATGACGGTCACCTCGAGACCGAGCTGGCGGGCGGAGGCCGCAAACTCGCTGCCGATCCAGCCGGCGCCCACCACCACGACGTGGCCGCCGGCATCCAGGCGGGCGCGCAGGACGTCGCAGTCCGCGAGCGATCGCAGGTAGTGGACCCCGTCGAGGTCCGCCCCCGCGATCGGGATCCGCCGCGGCTCGGCGCCGGTGCTCAGGAGCAACCTGTCGAACGGGAGCTCCCGGCCGTCGCCGAGGCTGACCGTCGAGGCGGCGGGATCAACCGCGGTGACGACCGTCTCGGTCAACAGCTCGATCTGCTGCTCGGCATAGAAGCCCGCAGCGTGCACGTAGGCCTTGTCACGGGGCGATTCGTCGCGCAGGTAGTCCTTGGTCAGCGGCGGACGCTCGTACGGGCGCTCGGGCTCGGCGCCGATCAGCAGCACGCGCCCGTCGAACCCCCGTTTGCGAAGCTCCTCCGCCGCCTTGGCGCCGGCCAGGCTGGCCCCGGCGATGATGAATGTCTGGTCGCTCATCTGGTCGTACCTCCAGTCAGGCTCAGGAATTCGTCGCGCGTGGGTGAATCATCGCGGACGAGGCCGTGCAGTGCCGAGGTGACCGTCGTCGCTCCGGAACCCCGACTCGCTGCGCAGCAGGGCGCGCAGACTCTCGCGGTCCTCCGCGCATGCTGAGCAGCCTTCGAGATGCGCTCGCATGGCTGGGATCGCGGCATCGGCGTCAGAGGTCGTCAGCTCAAGCTCGACGTAGAGCTCGAGTTGCTCAAAGCACTCGTCGCAGCTCAACTCCGGGCCTGTCGGACCGGTCAACCGGGCGAGCAGACGGCCCGGCTCGTTTGGAGGCAGTGCGCTCACGATCGCGACCAGGACCTCTCGCTGGTGGGTGCTGAGGTCCTGCTCGATGCTCCGCTGCACCGCCGCCAACAACTCGGTGGTCACCGGCTCAGGCCGCGGAAGTCGCCGAGCTTGGCGAGAATCGCGACCAGCGCGTCGTCGGTGTTCTGCTGAGCGAGATCGTCCATATCGTCCCCGCGCAAGTGGCCAAACGTCGCATGCCGGCGGGAGATCTCAAGGCGCGGACGCGTAGGCAAGCCGACGCGCGCCGACCACTTCCGGCCGCTTACTTGAGGAACGCGATCGTCGTTCGGTAAGTCGTGTAGGACCGGTAGTCACCGCGAAGCCACAGCAGCCCCATCGGGTCCCGACCGGTAGCCACGGAGCACCACCGGCCGGAGGTTCTGCGTCCCCCGGGCGCAACGACTGTCCGGTGCCTCCAGCGGGCGCCGCCGTCGGTGGTGGACCGGCGCCGGATCTCCCAACCACCGGTGACCTGCCGGGACAGGTACAGGACAGAGGGGTCTGAATGATCCAGCGTGATCCCACCTGAGTACTGACACCCATCGCCTCCCGTCGAAGGTCGCGTAAGTGAACCATCGGTGCCGCGAATCCTCTGACTGACTTGGGCCACCGGCGTCCAGGCGGTGATGTCCTCTGGGCGGACCGTCGTGCGGTAATCCAGCTGCGTGCCGTTGTGGCCGGACCAGAACACCGTCAGCCGCTGATCGGGCTCGACGAGCAGCGACG
This sequence comes from Solirubrobacteraceae bacterium, assembly GCA_036268255.1. GTDB lineage: Bacteria > Actinomycetota > Thermoleophilia > Solirubrobacterales > Solirubrobacteraceae > Palsa-465. The sequence continues at coordinate 12,890 of DATAUL010000346.1, forward strand.
GATCGCTGTGATCGTCGTGGTAGATGTGCGCGACCACGTGCTCGCCGATCAGACCGAGGCGAGGATCGTAGGCGCCGATCGTGACGTCTCCGGTCCAGCCGATCCAGCCCACGAAGGTCTTTCCCCACTCCCCGCCGACGTGAACCGCCCGAGGATCGCCGAACCAGCTCCACGCCCCCGGTACGATGGTCCGTGCATGATAATCTCTACTGAGATTGTGTAAATGGTCGGAAAGGGGAGCGCAAGCCCCCGACCGAACGGCGCGTCCGCTCAGTTCCGACATCGATGGCCGGGTCGGCCCCACGCCGATCCGTTCATCCGATGCGGCCCCAGACCGTGCGGTTCGTGGTCGGGACGAGACGCGCGCGTTATGCCGACATGGTCAGGTGGGGCTCAGACGAGTCCAGCACGGGACGCAGCGGGATCGCCCGCCGACAAGTGCGGCCCGCACCGCGCCCACCACCTGCTCGATGCTGAGGTCCGGAGTGACCAGGGCGCACGGCCCGCAGCGGCGCCAGATACGAGCTGACGAAAGGGCCCGCATCGGACACGTCCACGACGGCCACATCCGGGCGGTGGCGCGCGGCCAACCTGAACAGGTCTTGGTACCCAAACGAGTAAGCCGCGCCCGATCCGTGTAAAACCCGTGTGGGTTCCGCGCTCCTGCCAGAATCGGCCCATCGACATCGTGAGTCCGTCAGACCACACCGAGGTTGACCCCGAGACGCTCGCGGACGAGCTCGCGCGATCTGGAGTCGCCGGGGTGACGATCGCCTGGGTGGACAACAACGGGATCACCCGTTCCCGTACGGTGCCGACATCTCGTCTCTCGGAGGTCGCGCGTGCGGGGGTTGGCATCACGACGCTGTTCGCCGTGTTCCACTCGCACGACGGCATCACGTTCGAGCACGAGGGCATCGCGACGGCTTCCGGCGACGTCCGCCTGCTGCCCGTCGCCGACCGGGTCACGCGCCTGGCCGGCCAGCCCGCGTTCGCCTGGGCGCCCGGCCGTCAGCTCGCCGCCGATGGCACGCCGTGGCCGTATGACCAGCGGGCGGTGCTCGAGGCCCAGGTGCAGCGGGCGGCCGCCGGCGGCCTGCGGCTGCGCTGCGGATACGAGCTGGAGTTCTTCGTCGGGCGCGAGAGCGCCGATCCCGTGCCCGCCCATCACGGTCCCGCCTACAGCGCCCAGGCACTGCTTCAGATCGACGAGTTCGCCGCGTCGGTGCTCGCCGATCTCGCCGCCAACGGCCTGCAGGTCGGACAGCTGCACGCCGAGTTCGGTCCCGCCCAGGTGGAGGTGAGCCTGGCGGCGACCGACCCGCTGAGCGCGGCCGACGATCAGGTACTCGCCCGCCAGACGATCCGCGCCGCCGCGCGTCGGCACGGACTGCGCGTGAGCTTCGCCCCGCTGATCAGTCCGGAGGGCGTCGGCAACGGCTTTCATATCCATTCCTCGGTGTGGCGAGGCGACGAGAACCTGCTCGCCGGCGAGCATGCGCCCGCGGGCGATGGCGCGAGCTACGTCGCCGGCCTGCTCCGGGACCTCCCCGCGATCGTCGGGCTCGCCGCTCCGAGCGTCCCCTCCCTGACGCGGCTGCGCCCGGGCTACTTCGCCAGCGCGTACGCGTTCTGGGGTACGGAGAACCGGGAGGCGGCGCTCCGCTTCGTGCCGTCCTCTTCGCTGCTGGGGTCCGGCAACGCCAACGTCGAGCTCAAGCCGTCCGATGCCTCGGGCAACCCGTACCTGGCGCTGGCGATGGTGATCGCGGCGGGACTGGCCGGGATCGAGGAGGGTCTGACCCTGCCAGAGCCGATCGCCGCGGACCCCGGCACGTGGTCTGAATCCGACCGCGAGCGCGCCGGGGTGATCCGGCTGCCGACAACGCCGGCCGAGCAGGAGGCGGCGCTCGCCGCCAACCCGCGCGTGCGAGCGACGCTCGGAGATCCGCTGCTGGGGGCGTTCCTCGCCGTCCGCCGCGCCGACGCCGCGTGGGCGCGGGAGCGCTCGCCCGACGAAATCGTCGCCACGCACCTGTGGCGGTACTGAGCCTGCGCCGAGCGCTGTCGCAGGTCCGGCACGTGGATCACCACGCGCACAGCATCCTGAGAGCGCCGCCGGTTGACCTCGACGCGTTCCGCGGGCTCTTCTCCGAGAGCGCCGATCCGCGGCAGTGGCCGCACGTCGCCACCACGGTCACCTACCAGCGGGCGATCGAGTTGCTGGCCGCCGAGCTGGGGTGCAACGCCGACGAAGATGCCGTGTTCGATTACCGGCGCAGCGCCGACCCGGAGCGCTACGCATCCGAGCTGCTGGCCGCCGCCGGGGCCGAGGCGCTGCTGCTCGACGAGGGCTATCCGCCCGCCGCCGACGCGCTGAGCTCAGACGAGATGGCCCGGCTGGCCACATGCCCGGTCCGACCGCTGCTGCGGCTGGAGACACTCGAGCTCACCGAGGATGGCCGCCTCACTACCGTCTCGCTCGAGCGGGTGGCCGCGGCCCGCGACGCCGGCTATGCCGCGCTGAAGACAATCATCGCCTACCGCGGCGGGCTGGACCTCGGGGCGGTGGACGACGCGACCAGGGGTCGGCTGACCACCGCCCTGGAGGTCAACCGTGACACCGGCGATCCGCTGCCGGTGCAGATCCACACCGGCTTCGGCGACTCCGATCTGCTGCTTCCGCGTGCCGATCCCAGCCTCCTCAAGCCGGTGTTCGAGCGCTTCGCCGAGACGAGCTTCGTGCTCCTGCACTGCTATCCGTTCGTCCGCCAGGCCGGCTGGCTGGCATCGGTCTACGCGAACGTCTTCATCGACCTGTCGCTGACGATTCCGCACGTCTCGCGACCGGCCGCCGTGCTCGCCGAGGCGGTCGAGCTGGCGCCGCTGTCCAAGCTGCTGTACGCCTCCGACGCCGTCCGCACGCCCGAGCTGTACCTGCTCGCCGCGCGGTGGTGGCGCGATGC
>DATAUL010000347.1:0-20087 GCA_036268255.1 Solirubrobacteraceae bacterium
GCGGCGTTTGATATCTGACAGTCAGCCGGCGGCGGCGATCGCCGCGCTGCGCACGCCGGCGTGCGCCTGGACCGCCCACAGCGGCTTGGCCAGCAGCAGTTGCACGTCGCAGATCCGCCGCTCGGCGAAACCGCCCTCGCAGTAGCTGAGATACAGCATCCACAGGCGCCGGAAATGCTCGCCGTAGCCGAGCTCGTCAAGCTCGTCGGCGTGCGCGGCGAAGTTGTGGCGCCAGCGGCGCAGGGTCTCGACATAGCTCGAGGTGATGTCCTCGACGCCGACGGTCTGCAGGTCCGTACGCCGGGCGACGTTGCGGGCGATCACCTCCATCGAGGGCAGCGTGCCCCCCGGGAAGATGTACTCCCGGATGAATGACCTGGACGCCTTCTCCACCTCGTAGGCGCGGTCGTCGATCGTGATCGCCTGCAGCAGCATCGCGCCGTGGGACGTCAACAGTTGTGAGCAGCGCTGGAAGAACGTGCCAATGTGCTGCCAGCCGACCGCCTCGATCATCTCGATCGAGACGAGCTTGTCGTAGCGCCCGCGCAGGTCCCGGTAGTCGCACATCAGCACCGTCACCCGGTCCGACAGTCCAGCGTCGCAGAGCCTCCGCACGGCGTAGTCGTGCTGCTCGCGCGAGATCGTGGTCGTCGTCACCCGGCAGCCGCGGGTGGCGGCGGCGTGGAGGGCAAAGCCGCCCCAGCCGGTGCCGATCTCCAGCACGTGGTCGTCGGGTCCGATCTCCAGACGCTCACAGACCCGCGCGAGCTTGGCCACCGACGCCTCCTGAAGCGTCATGCCGTCGCGCTCGAACAGCGCACACGAGTACATCATCGTCGGGTCGAGCATGCGCTCGAACAGCTCGTTGCCGAGGTCGTAGTGAAACGCGATGTCCTTGCGGCGCTGGCGCCGGGTGCCGCGGCGCAGAAGCGCTCGGACCCGCTGGTGGGGGGTCCAGAAGGGTGCCGTGAAGATGCGCACGCGGTCGATCAGCACCGCGTTGCGCGCCGCCAGGCGGATCACCGCCACGAGGTCGGGCGAGTCCCACATTCGCTGGGCATAGGACTCCGCCAGCCCGCGGCTGCCCCGCATCAGCATCCGCCAGAAGCGGACGTCGTGCACATGGATCGTCGCCGTCGGCGCCCCGCGTCCGAACGTGTGCCGCCGCTTGCGGTCGACGATGACGAGGCTGCCGACGCGGATCTGGCGCAGCAGCAGCGAGGCGAGCACGCGCCAGAGAACGACCTGCCGGGACCTCACCGCGCCACCCGCGGGTGGGGGTGAACGCGGGCGCCGGCCAGTTTCAGTCCGATCGCGTGGCCGTAGATGAGTGCCAGCGTGCGCGCCGTGGCGAACGGATAGCGGACGCCCAGCCGGGCCACGGCCGAGCGCGTCAGCTCGCGGCGCTTCAGCGCGAGCGTCGCGTCGAACGCGGTCTCACCGCCGCGCAGGCTCGCGATGTGGACCGACAGCGTGGCGCCGGGTTCGGTGGCGCGCGCCTCGTAGACGTGGTCCATGCCCATGAACGGCGACACGTGCAGCTCCTTGGTGAAGCTGGCATGGATAACTCCCCCTCCGGAGTTCGTGAGGGCATAGGCGTGGCGCTCGCCCCACGGGGTGTTCGTCACCTCGGCGAGCACAGTGTCCACGCGCTCGCCGGCGGCGTCCAGGCAGTAGTAGAAGCTGACCGGGTTGAAGCACAGCCCGAACGAGCGCAGCTGGGTGAGCAGGCGGATCGGACCGGTGGGGCGGTCACCGGTGAGCTCGTCGACGCGGTCGCGAACGGCGACGCCCAGCGGCATGGCCGGATCGGCGAGGTAGTCGCGGCGTCGAAAGCGCAGCACGCCGGGACCGCGGGCGAGCAAACGGCCGCCGAGCAGCGTCGGCAGCTCTTCGAGGTCGATGAAGCAGAGCGCGATCTGGTGGCTGAACTCCTTCTCAGGAGTGGCCCGCCGGTGGCGGATCGTGCCCTCGTAGATGCAGCTCGCAGTCATAACGTCACCCCGAAGCGCTCGGCCACCCGCAGCGCGGAGACGACGCCGTCCTCGTGAAAGCCCCAGCCCCAGTAGGCGCCGCAGAAGTGCGTGCGCTCGCGGCCGCTGATCTCGGCGAACTGCCGCTGGGCCCGCACGCCGCCGGCGGTGTAGACGGGGTGGGCGTACTGGATGCGGCGGATCACGCGGGCGGGATCGATCTCCTCGGTGCGGTTGAGCGTGACGCAGAAGTCGCGCTCGGCGGTCAGTGACTGCAGGCGGTTCATGTGGTAGGTGACCGTCGTGCGGTCACCCGGGTCAGCGAGCAGGTGGTAATTCCAGCTCGCCCACGCGCGGCGGCGGACCGGCAGCATCCGCACGTCGGTGTGGAGCACCGCCTCGTTGGCCTGGTAGGGGATCGCGCCCAGCACCTCGTGCTCATGATCGGTGGCATCGGTGAGCAGCGCCAGCGCCTGGTCGGAATGGGTGGCCAGCACGACCTGGTCGAAGCGCTGCGGCTCGCCCGTCGCCGGCGTCACCGCCACGTGGTCGCGATGGCGTGCCACGCCTCGCACCGGGGTGCCCAGAAGCAATCTCCCGGAAAAACGCGCCAGCAGCGCCTCCACGTAGCGGGCCGAGCCGCCGCGGACCGTGCGCCACTGAGGCCGTCCCCGCAACGACAGCATCCCGTGGTTGTCGAAGAACTCGACCAGAAACCGGGCGGGAAAGGTCCACATCTGGTGCGGATCGGCCGACCACACCGCCGAGGCCTGGGGAACGATCAGCCGGTCGATGAACGGGCGGCTGAAGCGCTGCTGATCGAGCCAGTCGCCGAGTGACGGGTGGGTGCGGGCCGTGTCATCGCTGCTCAGCAGCTGACGGGCCGCCCGCTGAAAGCGCGCCATGTCGGCGATCATGCGGTGAAACCATGGCGTCACGAGGTGCGCGCGCTTGGCGAAGAGCCCGTTGGGGGAGTTGCCGTTGTACTCGAAGTCGCCGTGCCCGTCGCTGACCGAGAAGGTCATCGACGACGGCTGGGAGGTGACCCCGAGGCGCTCGAGCAGGCGCTCGAAGTTGGGGTAGTTGCGGTCGTTGAAGACGATGAAGCCGGTGTCGACCTCGTGGGTCTCGTGCGGCGTGTCGACCCGCACGGTGTTGGTGTGCCCGCCCGCGTAGCCGGCGGCCTCGAACAGCGTGACGTCGTGCTGGCGGCCGAGCAGATGGGCGCTCACGAGTCCCGAGACTCCGGCTCCGATGATGGCGATGCGCATTGGTCCCGGTCCTACGCTTCGGCCGCGCCGGTCAGTCGACCGGTTCGCGGGCGCGCTCCGTGGCGTCGGGCAGCTGGGCCGCGTGGGTCTCGCCGCTGACCGAATCCTTGAAGCCGCGCAGACCCTCGCCCAGGGACTTGCCCATCTCGGGCAGGCGCTTGGCGCCGAACACGAGCAGCACGACGACGAGCAGGATGGCGATGTGAAGGGGATTCTCGAGTCCGACCATTTCAGGGCTCTCCGATCAGTTGTCTTTCAAGGATTCATACGATGCCGTGAACGATTTGGATCAGTCGAGTGCGGCGCTGATCACCGGTGGATGTGTGGGCTTCTGGGTCCCGCCGGCCGGTTCGCGCGTGACCATCACGAGTGTGACGCCGTGCAGGTCGCCGGGCACGTCGACCGCGGCATCGCCGGCGTCGTTGACGCTGAACAGCGCCTTGGTGGGGGTCACGGCGCCCGTCTTGCCACGCTGGAGCCAGACCTCGTAGATCTGGCCGGCGGGCGGGGCCTGGAAGCGGTGCACGACGAGCTCGGCGTGGTCGCGGCTCACCCGCAGGCTGGCCGAGCCGCTTCCGACCACCTGGGCGTTGACCACGCGCGGGCTCCGCGGGCCCGACGATCCGACCGCGAGCACCACGACGACCGCCGCGACGGCCAGCGCGAAGGCACCGCCGAAGGCGAGTACGGGGCGAGGCAGCGCGCGGCGACGGGGCGCCGATGCGCGTCCGTGACGGGGCTCCTCGGCGACGGCGTTCATGACCCGGCGTCGCAGCCTGCGGGGCGCGCGGTAGGCGGGAGCGCTCCCCGGCAGGATGTTGACCACCTGTTCGAACGCCGCCAGCTCGTCCTGGCAGACGGCGCACTCCTGCAGGTGTGCCCGGAACGTCTGGGCCTCCGCCTCGTCCAGTGCGCCGAGCGCGTATGCGGCCACGTCACCGCCGCAATCACGATCACTTGCGATCCGATCCTTATCGCTCATCGGGTTCCCCGATCATGGCAGCGCTCCCGACGGATCTCCCAGCGAGATCCTCAATTTCGTCAGCCCGAGCCGCATCCTTCCCTTGACGGTCCCGGCCGGAAGCTTCAGCTGCTCGGCGATCTCGCTGTGGGTGAAGCCGCCGAAGTAGGCGAGCTCGATCACCTGGCGTTGATCGTCGGGGAGGTCCTGCAGCGCCCCCTGGACCTCGGACGCGTCCTCGCGGCGATGCACCTCTCCTTCGGTGCTGTCGGGAGCCGCCATTCGTTCCACGGCTCCTTCATCGGATACGTCCCGGCTTGTCCTGACCGAGTCGCGGCGAAACAGATCGATCGCGCGATTGTGGACCACGCCGAGGACCCACGAGCGGACGCCGCCCCGCGTCCGGTCATAGCGCGCGCCGCTGCGCCACAACGACAAGAAGGCCTCCTGCACGACGTCCTCCGCCGTGATCCGGCGACCGCACATCCGGTAGGCGAGCGAGAACGCGGCATCGGCGTGACGGTCGAAGATCACCTCGAACGCCCGCGCGTCACCCTCCTGGACGCGTGCCATCAGATCCTCGTCGGCGAGGCTCGAGAGGTCGGGGCGCGGTGGGCGGCGGCTGAGGGTGGGTCGGAACACGGGCGTCCTGACGAATTGGACCAGAAAGAGTCGCGACCGCGCGACTCGCGGCCGTCCGGATACACCCCTCTGTACGGGAATCGAGCGCCGGTGGATCACCGTCGATCCGAATCGCCACCGGCTCGCGGTCCAGGAGGCCGCGCCGTCCACGGGCGCTCAAGGCTCGCGGTGTCAGCGCCGATGACGCACGGGAGCCCCGGCGACGCTTGCGCGCGGCCAGGCTCGCGCCATGGCCCTGCTTCCCAGCTCTCCGACCGCCACCTTGTCCGGGCGCTTCACCGAGCGTCACGCCACCCGTCTTCTGTGGCGGGCGGGTTTCGGGCCGCGTCCGGGTGAGGCGCGGCGGCTGGCGGCGGCCGGTCTTGACGGGGCCGTCGCGTCGCTGACCCGTCCCTCCGGCGCGGCGCGGCTGGTCGGCCGCCCCCCACGCGCCGAGCACGGCCGTCCGCTGGATCCGGTCAACGTCTGGGGCGACGATCATTGCTGGTGGCTGGACCGGATGGTCCGCTCAGATCAGCCGCTGACCGAACGCATGACGCTCGTCTGGCACGGCTGGTTGACCTCGTCGGTGGAGGGCGCGACGGCCGAGCTGATGCTGGCCCAGAACCGGATGATGCGCTCGCGGGCGCTGGGCAGCTTTCACGATCTGCTGGTGGCGGTCACGCGCGACCCGGCGATGCTGCTGTGGCTGTCGGGGGTCGCCAATAACAAGTACGCCCCCAACGAGAACTATGCGCGTGAGCTGATGGAGCTGTTCACGTTGGGCGCCGATCGCGGCTACTCGCAGAAGGACGTGCACAACCAGGCGCGGGCACTGACGGGCTTTACGGCGAGCTGGGGCAACAGCGGCGGGCCCCACGGCTTTCGCTTTGACGCGGATCTGCACGACGCCGGGGTCAAGACGATCTTCGGCCATCGCGGGCGTTTTGGCTGGCGGGACTCCTGCCGGTTGTGCGTCGAACACCCACTGCACCCGTCGTTCATGGTCTCCAAGCTGTGGGGCTACTTCGTCGGCGAGCCGATCCCCGGCGCGACACTCAAGGTCCTGGAACACACGTATGTGTCCAGTGGCTACGAGATCCGGCCGCTGATGGAAGCGATCCTGCGCCATCCGCTGTTCTATGAGGGCGCACGCCTGGTCACGCCACCGGTGGTGTTCTGCGCCGGGATGCTGCGCGCGCTGGGCCAGACAATCACCACCGATGCCTGGGGCTGGATCGGTGATCAGACCGGCCAGAAGCTGTTCGAGCCGCCGAACGTCGCCGGCTGGGATTACGAGCACTGGCTGGACACGTCGCGCTGGGCGAGTCGGTTGACGGCGGTCAACACCGCGCTGTCCGATTCACTGCTCGACACCGGCGCCAAGCACTATCCGACCGACGAGAAGCCGGGCACGGCCGTGACGCGCGCGCTCGCTCACTGGGGCGCGCCCGAGTTGTCGCCGCAAACGATGGGCAACCTGTTGACCTTCAGCCGCCGCGCCCAGCGCGCGATCCGGGCCGATTGGGAGCAGGTCTCCTACCGCATCCTGCGCCAGAACGCGTTGCGCGCGCTGATCCCGATGACGCCGGATTGGCAGGCGCGTTGATGGACTCGCGGATCCCGACGTGTTGTGACGGGCTGTCGCGCTCGCAGATGCTGGCGCGGGTGGGCAGTCCGCGCGAATGGGACCCGCGGATGCCGGTGCCCGCGGGGGCGGGGATCGACCGTCGCCGGTTTCTGCTCGGTGCCGCGGGCGGCCTGGTCTCGGTGTACGGGGCGGGGCGCCTGGGGCTGGGTGGTCAGGCGATGTCGGAGGGGATCGCCCAGGCTGCCGAGACACAGGGTGCGGGCAGCCCGATTCTCGTCTCGATCTTCCTCGCCGGTGGGATCGATGCGCTGTCGGTCCTGGCGCCCACCGAGGACCCCACGTATCGCAAGCTGCGTCCGACGCTGGCGGTCGCGCCGGGGTCGGGGACGCCGTTCTCCGAGGACCCGCGCCTGAGCTGGAGCGCCGCGGCGGGCGGGTTTGCCGGCCTGCACGAGGCCGGCAAGCTGACCGTGCTGCCGGGGATCGGCTACGCGGACCCCGACATGTCTCATTTCACCTCGCGCCATTACTGGGAGGTGGGGGAGACGAGCACGACGACGACCACCGGGTGGATGGGGCGCTACCTGGACCAGGTCGGCAGTTCCGCGAACCCTCTGCAGGGCCTGTCGATGGACGCGGCGATGAACCCGACGCTCGCCACCGCGGTCAACCCGGTGGCCGCGATTGACCGCCCGGAGAACTTCTCGCTGTGGATGCAGGGCGTCTGGGGCGACGTGTTCTCGCTGGCGCTGGACTCGACCTCGCAGCTGGGCGATGCCCAGCGCCACTCTCGCGACCCGGCGATCGCCCAGGTGGCCGCGGCGGCGGCCGAATCAGGGATCGTGCGCCGGGCGCTGACGCCGTTTGTCGGCAAGGACGGCAAGGCCAGCTATACCAGCCCGGTCGCCTATCCGACCGCGGGCGCCCAGAGCGACTTCCCCCAGCGCTTGGCCGGTCTGGCGGCGATGATCGCGCACGGGCTGCCGCTGCGCTGCGTGGCGCTGTCGCCTGAGACGCAGTTCGACACCCACGCCTCCCAGGCCTCGACGCTGACGGCCGGGGTGACGATGGCCGGTGAGGCGATCGCGGCCTTCCAGGCCGATCTGGAGGCACGGGGGATCGCCGACAGGGTGCTTGTCCATGTCTGGTCGGAGTTCGGGCGCCGCGCGCTCGAGAACGGCTCGCACGGAACCGACCACGGAGCGGCCGGCCTCTCGATGCTGATCGGCAGCCGCGTGACCGGCACGATGATCGGCCAGCAGCCGTCGCTCCAGCGCCTCGACGCCAACGGCAACCCGCGCGAAAACGTCGACTTCCGCGGGATCTACTGCTCGCTGCTCGAGCAGTGGTTCGGGCACGACGCGTCCGGCGTGATCCCCCACGCCCACCGCTTCCCGCGCCACACGCTGCTGACATGACCCGCCGGTTGCGCACGGCGCTCATCGGTGGTGCGGCGGCGGTCGCCTGCTTGCCCGCGATCCCGGCCGCCGGCGCCGCTCCCCGGCAGGTGCCGAGGCCTCCCTCGCGGATGCTCGTCTACGCTCAGGAGTGGTCGCTGTGGCCCTCGCGCTCCGCGGTCCCGGCCGGCAAGGTCACCGTGCAGCTATGGAACCGCGGTATGGACGCTCATGATCTGCGCATCCGCCGGGTGGACCGGACGGGGGCGATGATCGGCCGCACCGAGGGCGTGGCCGTCACCGCGTCTGGCCAGCTGCACCAGTCGACGTGGCGGCTCGGAGCTGGAACCTACGAGCTGTACTGCTCGATGCCGGGCCACGCGGCCCGCGGCATGCACGCGCGGATCCGCGTCACCTGACACCGCCTGTCGAGTAGGGGGTCCGTCAGGCAGTGGTGGCAACGGACCGCGGTGGCGCCGGGCCGCCGACGTGCCGGAGCTCGAGCAGCTCCCCCGGCGGCTCGCCGGACAGCAGCCAACCGCCTCCCGCCGGAAGGACCAGCCCCTGCCGGGCGAGCTCGGTCAGTGCGGTCGTGACGGTCGGGCGGCGCGCCGCCACCAGATCGGCGAGGACCGTGTGGGTCAGCGCCAGTGGCAGCCAAACTCCCTCGGCACGCACCCGGCCCCAGCGGTCGGCCAGATGCCAGAGCAGCATGTGCAGACGAACGTTGACCCGTGCCTGGTGCACGATCGCCATGTTGATCGTGAGGTTGCGCGAGCGCTCCAGGGCCCGATCGACGAGGCCGCCCGTCAGCTCCGGATAGTCGGCGAAACGCCGGGCGACGGTCTCGTCGAGGATCGCCAGCCGAACCGGCTCCAGCACCTTCCAGCCGGTGGTCAGGGCCAGTGTGGGCCGGGTGTCCTCGCCCTGCCACGGGCGCAGCAGGTCGCCCACGCCGAGCAGCTCGGCACCGAAGCGGCCGTCGACCCCGACCCGCCTGAGAAGCAGGCCCTCGAGCACCAGCATCCCGATCCCCTCGCGCAACCCGTCCGGCCCGGGGACGTTCCAGCGCCCGCGGGGCATCCGGATGGTGCGCGCCACGCAATACGCCTCCGCCCGGGCGCGGTGCTGTGGATCGATGAACTCGGCGAGGTCGGGATCCTCGGTCAGGACGTGGCAGACGTTCACGGTTCGGGCTGGCTTATGGCCATGGGGTGCAGGTATATCCGTTGCACAAGAACGGCAAACCGGTCATTTGCCTGACCGGACGTCTGGACGGCAGGCAAACAGGGGGTCGCTCCGGGCCGCGGAGAGTGTCCACACGCTCTTGATTTCGGCGCTGGGCTGCCGATAGATCCGGGAAGGACCGCGGATCCCAGTGCATCTGGCCGCCTCGACCGCGTCCGTCGCATGCGCCGATCAATCTCCCAACACCCCGTTATCGTGCTTGCCGGCCTGGCCATGGCGGGCGGGGTGGCGCTCGAGGCGCTGACTGCGCTCACGGGCGTCGGCGGCGCCGGCCTGAACTCATTCTGCGACACGGACGTCTACACCGGCGTCGAGCTGCTCGCCGTGGCCGTGTGCGCCATCCGGGCACTGCGCCGCCGCTCGGACCGGCTGGCGTGGGGACTGATGACGTTCGCCCTCGTGGCGTGGACGGCCGGGGACCTGCTGTGGACGCTGTGGCTGGACAACGTCGCCGACCCGCCCTATCCGTCGCTGGCGGATGTCGCCTATCTGCTGATGTACCCCGCCGTCTACGCGGCACTGATGCTGTTGATCCGCTCGCGCCTGCGTCGGGCCTCTGTCGCCCAGTGGCTGGACGGCAGTGTCGTCGGCCTGGCCGTCGCTGCCGTGGCCGCCGCGCTTGTCTTCTCCTCGGTGCTGGCCACGAACGGGGGACGGATCGTGGCCGAGGCGGTCAACCTCGCGTATCCGTGCGGGGACCTGATCCTCCTCATCTTCGTCGCCGTTGCCTACTCGCTCTCGGATTGGCGGCCGGGACGTGCCTGGCTGCTGCTGGGCGCGGCGGTCACGACGAGCGCGGTCGCAGACATCATCGTCGTCTACCAGTCGGCAACCGGGTCCTACGTGGCCGGGACCGTGCTCGATGCAATGTGGCCGGCTTCGATGACGCTGTTCGCGCTCGCCGCCTGGGCGCCGGCGCCCCGCTTCACGAATGCTCCGGTCCAGGCGCCGCACACGATCCTGCTCACGCTGCTTGCCGCCATCGTCGCCCTCGGGCTGCTCGTGCTCGCGTCGTTTGATCACGTGAGCCCCGTGGCCGTCGGCCTGGCCGCCGGCGCGCTCGTCGTCGCGTGCGTGCGTGCGGGTCTGACGTATGTCGAGAACGTCCGCATGCTGCGCGCCAGCGCGCGCGAGGCGCTAACGGACGCCCTCAGCGGGCTGGGCAACCGCCGGGCGCTGATGGACGATCTGGAGCGGGCGTTCGCCGGGTCCGAGGCTGGCCACGCCCGCACGCTGGTGTTCTTCGATCTCAACGGTTTCAAGCGCTACAACGACAGCTTCGGCCATGCTGCCGGCGACGCCCTGCTGGCCCGGATCGGTGGCGCGCTCAGCCTCGCCATTCGCGGGCACGGCCGCGCCTACCGTCTGGGCGGCGACGAGTTCTGCGCGCTGCTCGACGGCCCGCGCGCCGCGGACGATCGCATCGTGGCGGCGGCCTGCACGGCGCTCGTGGAACGGGGCACCGCGTTCACGATCGGCGCCGCGGCGGGGATCGCGGTTGTGCCCGACGACGCCCCCACGGCCAGCGCCGCCCTGCAACTCGCCGATGAGCGCATGTACGCCGACAAGGCCCGCAGCAGCCGCGGCCAGGCGCGCGATGTGCTCATGCAGGTCGTCAACGAGCGCACCCCGGGCCTGCTGGCCCACGTGAGCGGCGTCACCGCGCTCGTATACGGCGTGGCGACGGCGCTGGGACTCGATTCCGAGACGCGCGACGAGGTCCTGCGCGCCGCCGAGCTGCACGACATCGGCAAGCTGGCGATTCCCGACGAGATCCTCGACAAGACCGGCCCGCTCGAGGAGGCCGAATGGGTGTTCATGCGACAGCACTCGGTGATCGGGGAACGGATCCTCGGCGCCGCGCCGGCGCTGGCGCCGGTGGCGAGGCTCGTGCGCTCCAGCCATGAGCGCTGGGACGGCGGCGGCTATCCCGACGGTCTCGCCGGCGAGGCGATTCCGCTTGGTGCTCGGATCGTGTTCGCATGCGACGCCTATGACGCGATGACGTCGGACCGCTGCTATCAGCCCGCCCGCACTGCGCAGTCAGCGATTGCCGACCTGCGCCGCCACGCGGGCACGCAGTTCGACCCCCGTGTCGTCGAGGCCCTGTGTGCCCATCTGGAAGCGGAGACCGGGACGGACGGCGCGGCGGAGCCGGTGGCGCCGGCGGTGCCGGTGACGGTGCCTGTTTCCTGACGCACCCACTCGTCGCGGCCGTAGAATCGCCCCCTGAGTGCAGAGCGAATGGAGAGGGCGATGACCAGCTCGTACGCGCAGGGCCAGGAAGCGGTGGCGCTCTTGGAGGAGACGATCGGCGCCAACCTCGAGCGCACCGTGGCCAGGTTCGGCGAACGCGAGGCGCTCGTCTCCTTTGAGCAGAATCGGCGCTACACCTGGGCCGAGCTCAACGAGGCCGTCGACGAGCTCGCTCGCGGCCTGATCGCCGCTGGTCTTGAGAAGGGCGACCGGCTGGGAATCTGGAGCCCCAATTGCGCCGAGTGGACGCTCGTTCAGTACGCCACCGCCAAGCTCGGAGTGATCCTCGTCAACATCAACCCCGCCTACCGCAGCTCCGAGCTGGAGTATGCGCTGCGCCAGTCGGGCTGCCGGATGCTGATCGCGGCGCGGGCGTTCAAGACCTCGGACTATCGGGCGATGGTCGCCGAAGTGCGCCCCGGCCTCGACGTGCTGGAGCGCGTCGTGTTCCTGGGAGGCGAGGACTGGGAGGCGCTGCTGGCCGGCGCGCCCGATGTGGGGGTGGATGAGCTCCGGGCGCGGAGCGACGCGCTCGAGCCCTGCGACCCGATCAACATCCAGTACACGAGCGGAACCACGGGCTTTCCGAAGGGTGCGACGCTCACCCACCGCAACATCCTCAACAACGGCTTCTTCGTGGGCGAGGGGGTCGGCTACACCGAGGCGGACCGCGTCTGTATCCCGGTGCCCTTCTACCACTGTTTCGGCATGGTGATGGGCAACCTCGCCTGCAGCACCCACGGCGCCGCAATGATCATTCCGGCGCCGGCCTTCGACGCCGAGGCCACGCTCGTAGCGGTGGCCGCCGAGCGCTGCACGTCGCTCTACGGGGTGCCGACGATGTTCATCGCCGAACTCAACCATCCGCGGTTCGAGGAATTCGACCTGGAGTCGCTGCGCACGGGGATCATGGCCGGCTCGCCCTGTCCGGTGGAGGTGATGAAGCGCGTGATCGAGCGGATGCACATGAGCGAGGTCGGCATCTGCTACGGCATGACCGAGACCTCGCCGGTCTCGACCCAGACGGCGGTCGATGACCCGATTCAGAAACGCGTGGGGACAGTCGGGCGTGTCGGCCCCCATCTTGAGGTCCGGGTGGCCTCCCCCGAGACGGGCGAGACGGTGGCCCGCGGTGAGACCGGCGAGCTGTGCACCCGCGGCTACAGCGTGATGATCGGCTACTGGGATGACCCCGAACGCACCGCGGAGGCCATCGACGCAAATCAGTGGATGCGCACCGGCGATCTGGCGACGATGGACGACGAGGGCTACGTCAACATCGTCGGGCGGATCAAGGACCTCGTCATCCGCGGGGGGGAGAACGTCTACCCGCGTGAGGTCGAGGAGTTCCTCTACACCCATCCAGACATCGACGACGTACAGGTGATCGGTGTGCCGGACGAGCGCTACGGCGAGGAGCTGATGGCATGGGTGATACCGCGCCAGGGGGCGTCGCTCGACGAGGATGCGGTGCGCGAGTTCTGCCGGGACAAGATCGCGCATTACAAGGTCCCCCGGTACGTCAAGTTCGTGGACTCCTTCCCGATGACGGTCACCGGCAAGGTGCAGAAGTTCAAGATGCGCGACCAGGCGATCGACGAGCTCGATCTGCGCGCGCAGGCCTCCGCCAAGACCGCCTGATCGCCCCGCTCAGTGCCGCTTGTGGTGGGGGGCCGGAAGTGGGGGGATCGTCGTAATGCCGGGCGGCTCCTGTGCCCAGACGAGCACGACGGTGCATGGCGCGTGATCGACGATGAAGCGCGCGCGGGGGCCGAGGCTCTTGGGGCCGAGGCTCCGCTCGCCGTCGCGGGCCGCGACCAGCAGGTCTGCATCAGCGCACGCCGCAACCACCTCGCGCTCCACCCGCCCGCGGCGGGCGACGGTCGAGCAGTCGCGCCCCAGTTGGATTCGGGCCGCGTCCAGTAACTGACGCGCCTCCTCGTCGGAGACCGTGCGCAGGTCGCGCTCATGTGGCGGTCGCCGGCGGCCGAGCAGCCCGGCCGGTCCGGCGGCCGCGAGCTCCTCGACATCGCTCGGTGCGACGTGCAGGAGGGTCACGTCAGCCTGCTCGGGCACGAGCTCACGGGCATGCCGGACGCATGCCTGCCATGTTTCCTCGGCGATCCAGATCACCGCGCGCATCACACCACCCGTAGAGCCAACCACAAGCAGAGGGTGCACGCCACCAGGGCGGGCGCAACCGTGAGTGCCCCCAGCCGGACGAACTCCGCAACGTCGACGGTCTCATCGTGGGCATGGACGATCCGGCGCCACAGCAGCGTTGCCAACGACCCGACGTAGGTGACGTTGGGTCCGACGTTGACGCCGATCAGCATGGCGAGGACCGGGCCGGCTCCGCTCGTGGCGACGACGGGGAGCACGATCAGCGTCGCGGGCAGGTTGTTGACGAGGTTGGCGAGCACGGCGCTGACGACGGCGATCGCCATCAGCGCGAGGAGCGATGAGCCGTGAGGAAGCAGCGAGGCCACGGCCGACGAGAGGCCGTGGGTGCTGGCGGCCGTGACGATGACCGCAAGGGCGAGGACGAACGCCAGGAACGCCGGTTGGGCCGCGAGCACGATCTCGCCAGGACGCGGTCTTTCTCGTGCGATCATGACCAGGGCGGCGAGTGCGGCCACCCACGCGGGCGCGATCCTTATAGCCGAGCTGACCGCGAAGCCGACCAGGGTCAGCGCCAGCACGACGAGCGCGAACCGGGGGAGGGGACGGGGAGCTTCCGGGGCGGGAGCCTGCGCAGCCGTCGGTTGCAGCTCGGAGCGAAACGCCCGGGTGAGGACGATCCACTCGATAGCCAGGCCGGCGAGCCACGGCAGCGCCATCAGTGCGCCGAAGCGAGTGAACGACAGGCGGCTGGCGTGGAAGGCGAGCAGGTTGGTGAGGTTGGATACGGGCAGCAGCAGCGATGCGGTGTTGGCCAGATGCGAGCACGCGTAGACCTGCGGACGGGAGCTGACACGCAGCCCGGCGGCCGTCGCGAACACGATCGGCGTGAGCAACACGACCGTCGCGTCGAGGCTGAGCACCGCGGTGGTGCCGGCCGCGGCCGCGAACACGAGTGCCAGCAATCGGATTGGGCGCCCGTGGGAGGCGATCGCCATCGTCGACCCCAGCGCCTCGAACAGCCCGGAGCGGCGGCAGGCGTCGCCGAGCACGAGCAGCGCCGCCAGAAAGCCGATCGTGGGGCCGAAGCTCGCCAGCGCGTGACGGGCGCCCGTCACGCTGATCACGCCCAGCGCCACCAGGATCAGCGCTCCACCGACGGCAATGGCCCAGTCCGGCGCCCAGCGCGTGCGGGTGATCGCTGCCGCCAGCGACATCGCCAGGACCACCAAGGCGGTGGCCTCGCTCACGGGAAGTCCGGACCGCCGTGCACGCGACTATGTTCCAGCAACCGGCCAACGGAGCGCCATCGGCTGCGGATGAGCGTGACGGCTCAGTCTGCGGCGACGGTCCGGTTGCGACCGCGCTGCTTGGCCTCGTACAGCGCAGCGTCGGCTCGTCCGAACAGCTCCGCCGCGGTCTCGGTGCGATTCCAGCTCGCGAGTCCGGCGGACGCCGTCAGACCGGCCGGCGTGGCCAGCCGGAGCCGTTCGACGACGGCCACCGCTGTCTTGAGCGGCCACGCCGGAATCACCGCCGCAAACTCCTCGCCGCCATAGCGGGCCAGCAGATCGGAGGCTCGGAGCTGCCCGTGCCAGGCGCGCGCGGCCCTGGAGAGCAGTGCATCGCCGGCCTGGTGCCCGTGCTCGTCGTTGAAGTGCTTGAACTCGTCGAGGTCGATCACGGCCACGCACACTGGATTGCCGTCGCGGTCGGCGCGGGAGAGCTCGCGCTGCAGCGCCTCCTCCCAGGCGCGGCGGTTGGGTAGCCCGGTCAGCTGGTCGGTCAGGGCGAGGCGCGCCAGGCTGGTGAGCAGTGCCTGGCGATCCTCGAGCACGCCGAGCAGTTCGCCGACCTGCTCGCCGACGGCCGACAGGGCGCCGGTGATCGACCGGTCGTGCACCCGCAGCTCGAAGGTGAAGAACTCGATCACCCCGACGATGTCGTGCTTACGCAGCACGGGCACGGCGATCGCCGCGTGCAGTCCGGCCTGCCGCGCCGCCTGCGCCCGTGGAAGGCGATCGTCGGCGCTGTAGTCCTGAAGCCAGATCGGCTCTCCCAGGGCCAGCGCCCGCCCGGGCAGTCCCGCGTCGGGGCCCAGTCGCACCCCGGCGGCCAGCGCTTCGAACTCCGCCGCCTGCACTCCGTCCGCGACCCAGCTGGCCATCCGATCCAGCGCACCGTCGTGGGCCAGCTGCCAGTAGTCGCCGACCTGCCAGTCCATCGATTCGCCGAGCGTCGAGAGCAGCGATCGCATCGCCACCTCGGGCGATTCCGCGCGGGCCATCGCCTGGGTGACCGCCTGCATCGCGATGAGGACGCGTTCGGACAGCTTGCGGTCCGAGATGTCGTGCAGGAAGGCGTGAAATGCGGTCTGGTCGGCGTCCTGATCGCGATAGCTCGCTTCCGAGATCGTCATCTCGACTGGGAACTCGTGGCCCTCCCGATGCAGTGCGGTCATCTCGATGCGCTGACCGACGACCTTTCCGATGCGGGTCTCGGCGTAACGACGCAGGCCCGCCCGGTGAGCGTCCCGGTCACGGTCCGGGACGATCGTATCTGCCAGCTCGCGCCCCAGGACCTCCTCCCGGGTAAAGCCGAACGTCCGCTCGGCCTCACGGTTGAACTCGAGGATCAGCCCGTCGGCGTTGATCATGATGAACGCCTCGTGCGCGGTGTCGAGGATCCGCCGCAGGAGATCCTCATCTGAGTGCGGCGGCTGTTGCTGCATCTGCCTCCTCGACGCCGGCGTCGTTGCCTGGTCGGTCACGATCGGACAGATTAAGGTGATATCTGCGATAGGGCAAGCTCGGGCGCAGGCTTGCCGTCGTGATTTCCCTGGCGTTACCCGTTGCCATCGCCAGGCTGAATCGCGGCGACGTACGCCGCGTAATCCAGCTCCGTCTGGTCAGCGTAGGCTACGGCGAACTCGGCAATTGCCCTGTCGAACGGGTCCCCGGAACCGAGGTACGCCGCGATCGCGGCGGAGTCGCCTGAGCGAGCGTGACCCTCGGCGAGTACTGCGCCGCAGGCGGAAGCGTACGCGGCGAGCTCTTCCGGGCGCAGCTTCTCAATCGACACCGAGGCCTTCTTGTCGCGGAGTTGACGCACGTAGTAGTGGCGCGCGCCGACGCGGGTCCAGCCGAGGAAGATGTCGCTCGCCGATTGCATCAGCCGCTGGCCGATGACGACGCGCTGACCGTGACTGGCGAACCGGCTGCGACCGGCGAACGCTTCCAGAACCGAGCTCTGGGCTTCCTTCGCCTGGAGGAAAAGGGGGTCGTTCGCGGAGTCGCCAAGCAGCAGCACGATCGCGTCATCGGTGCCGACGCTGCCCACGCCCACTACCTTGCGCGCCCAGTCGATCGGCCGGTAGCGGTCCAGCAGGACGCGCCGCTCGCGCGGCAGTGAGGCCCGATACCCGCGTATCACCGCCGGCACGTCGATCGTGGAATCCGGCTCGGCGAGGTGCTCGGTCAGCGGCGGCGCGTCGACGATCCGCAGCTTCGAATCGGCAACGGCCGTCAGCTTCCCCAGCGCGCCGAGGCTCGTCGCCCGCTGTGCCTTGCGGAGTGGCCCTGACGTCAGCCGCCGCCGCTCAACCTTGTCCAACAAGCTCGTGAGATCCTGGACATCAAGCCGCGCATACCAGACGTCCACATGGCTCAGCGTCGCCGACTGGAGCATGCGGGTCCGGTACGCAGTCGCCGCTGAGCGTGCCGCAGATGCCGCTGACTCCGGCGAAAACCCCTGAACCCGCCCGGCGACGACGACGCTCGCGGCCAAGCGCTTGACGTCCCATTCGAATGGCGCCGGCAGTGTCTCGTCGAAGTCGTTGACGTCGAAGACCAGACGCCGTTCGGGGGTTGCGTAGATCCCGAAGTTCAGCAGGTGGGCGTCACCGCATGCCTGTACGTGCAGTCCAGTGGCTGGGGTTCCCGCCAGATCCTCGGCCATCACGGCCGCCGCCCCGCGGAGGAATGCGAACGGGGACACGGACATGCGCTCGTGGCGGATCGGGAGCAGATCCTGGACGCGATTGCGCTCCTGCTCGCTCAGGATCGACATCGGGTTGCGGCGCTCCGGCGACGGCTGCCACAGCGCGTGGCTGGAGCGTGGGACTTGTCCGCGCAGCGCTCGTGCCGCCCGGCGGCGGCTATCGGCGTCGGAGAGAGCCATCGATCAGCCTCGTTACCGTAGCGGTGCGATAGCCGTGACGTATGGCGCAACCCGTCCAGGTCTCTAGGCCGGGCTGCCCTTCGATAGCACCTCACTACGACGTCGCCCCGCCGCCGGCCCGCCCGTCGGCCGCACCCCATAACCCGCCGGTATCACCGCTTCACCGTCGGGTATCGGGGACGACGGCCATCCGGCCCCATCACACCCTGACCAGCGAGTCGAAGCGGGCGCCCTGCCGCCCGCGCCCGTCTCGATACGCCAATTCAGAAGGGACAGCCCATGTCTGAGGACGACTCCAACTCGGTGAACGTGATCGCTGTGAGCTTCAAGGAAAACGCCAACGCGTACGAAGCGCTCACGAGGCTGAAGGAGCTCGACTCACAGCGTCAGATCGGGCTCGGGGCGGCAGCCGTCGTGGAGCGTGCCGAGAACGGCGAGATCGTCACCAAGGATCAGATCGCCGACAACAACCTGGCCGGGACCGCCACCGGCGGGATTCTCGGTCTGCTGATCGGCATTCTGGGTGGGCCGTTCGGAGTGTTGATCGGTGGCGCGACCGGGGTCCTCATCGGCTCGCTGTTCGATTCCGAGGATGCCGAGGAGACCGAGTCCGTGCTCGCCGAGATGTCGAACTCGGTCCGGGTTGGACACGACTCGCTGCTCGCAGAAGTCTCCGAGCAGAGCTCTCAGGTGATCGACACGGCGATGGCTCAGCTCGGCGGCACAGTGCTGAGGCGCCTAGCGGGTGACGTCGAGGCCGAGGTCGCCGCCGCCGAGGACGCCCACCGCGAGGCGAAGCGCACGGCTCGCAAGCAGTTGCTCGAGGCGCGTCATCACAAGCACATGGAGCAGATTCGAGCGAAGCTCGCTGAGCTGAGGGCCAAGCTGGACCGGCACAAGCAGGCCGCCGCCACGGGCTCGTGAGCGATGGCGGCAGTCGCCGATCAGCCAGGCCCCGGGAACCCCTCGCCGCAAGACGCGTCTACTCGCCGCGCCCGGTCCAAGCGGCTCCAGAAGCAGGTCCTCAAGGCGCTGGCCTACGTGGTTCTCGCCTACCTGCTGTTCAGGCTCCTGCCCGAGCTCAAGCAGGCATTCCGCAGACTCGAGCACGTCCGGTGGCAATGGATCCTCGGGGCAGTCGCGTTGGAAGTGCTCTCCGAGTTCGGATACGTTCAGTCGTGGCGCGGGATCGTGGACCCGGAGGGCCTGTTGGCCGCCGACGGTGGCGCCCGGACAGCGACGCGTGCCGCCTGGGCGCAGCTCGCCGGCGGAATCGTGATGCCGGGCGGCTCAGTCACGAGCATCGGCTTCGGCGCGTGGATTCTCCGCCGGTTTGGAATGCCGGCCACAACGATCGCCGAACGCCAGCTCAATCTCAGCTTCCTGAACACCGCGGTCGACGCGCTCGCCCTGGTCGTCTGCGGCGTCGGGCTCGCGGTCGGCGTCTTCTCGGGGCAGCAGAACCCGCTCCTGACCTGGCTGCCCGCGGCCGTCGCCTGCGCGGGGATTATCGCAGCGCTGCTGCTGGCCCGCGGCGGGGCCAGGCGTGCGGAGGCGGTCGAGGCGCGGCATCCCAAGCTTGCCGTGTCGATCGGCTCGGTCTCTGGCGCCGTCAGCGCGACCGACCGAATCCTGTTTCACCGCGGCGGCCGGCGGTGCCTCGCCGGGGCGCTCGCATACCTGGGTTTCGATGCGCTCATCCTGTGGACCGCGTTCCTGGCGATTCACGTCCACCCGGTGCCGGGCTTCGCGGTCGTCGTCATGGCATACATCATCGGGGCACTGGGCGCCTCGATCCCCCTCCCGGCTGGGATCGGAGCGATCGGCGGAATCGCGGGAATGCTGGTGCTCTACGGCGTTGGCCGCGATCCGGCGATCGGCGCGGTGCTTCTCTATGAGGCCGTTGGCCTGCTCGTCCCGGTGGCCGGTGGCGGGCTCGCCTACCTGTTGCTCAGGCGAGACCTGGGATCGATGAAGGCGATCCGCGAGGGCGGGCGATGAGCCGCGGAAACGGGTGTCTGTGTCAAGACCACGGAGGATCCTTATGTCGCAGATTGCGGGCTCGCATAGGCTCTGGCGCGTGGTGAGCGGGCAACGCGACATGCCGACGTTCGCGAACGGGTTCCCGGAGACGCAGGCGGCGATCGTCTTCGCCCAGCGCATGCACGCCGGTCAGCACCGCGCCGACGGCACCCCGTTCGTCCTGCACCCACTCGAGGTCGCCTCGCTGCTCTGCCACGCCGGCGCCCCGGACCATGTGGTCGCGGCTGGGATCATGCACGACCTGATCGAAAAGACCGACGTCAGGGCGGCGGATCTTCGCGAACGATTCGGCGCTCGGATCACCGACCTGGTCTGCGCGGTCAGCGATGACGAGAGGATCGCCGGCTATGCGAGCCGTAAGGCCGCGCTGCGCCAGAAGGTGGCGGGCGCCGGTGAGGAGGCGCTGAGCGTGTTCGCGGCCGACAA
>DATAUL010000348.1:0-8437 GCA_036268255.1 Solirubrobacteraceae bacterium
GAAGACGGCGTGATGGGCCAGCGCCGCCGCACAGAACGCCGGCCGCGCACCGACCCTCAGCGCCCGGTAGCCGAACCAGACGTCCTCGGCCAGCGCCTTGCCCCGCCGCGGCGTGAGCCACTGCTCAAAGCCGCCGGCGGCGTCAAACGCAGCTCGGGTGACGAACAGATTGGCCGTCTCCCACAGGCCGGCCTGGCCGCTGATCCACAGCGAGCGGTCAAACGGGCCGAGCGTCGCCCGGGGATCGGGCAGGACGTGCCCCTGGACGAGGTCCGCCTCCTCCAGCGCGCGGACGCCGGCCGCCAGCCATCCCGGAGCCGGGAACACATCGGCGTCGCAGAACGCCAGCATCCGGCCGCTTGCGGCGGCCACCCCCCGGTTGCGAGCGGCCGCCGGCCCCAGCGCCGGTTGCGCGATGACACGCGTCGGCCCGGGGGCCCCGCGGGCCAGCGCCAGGGTCTCATCGTGGGAGCCGTCGTCGACGACGATCACCTCGAACCGCCCCTCGTCGAGCTGCTGGGCCGCCAGCGCCGACAGCGTGCGGGCGATCGTCGCCGCGGCGTCGCGGGCCGGCACGATCACGCTGACGATTGGGGGCGGCATTCCCCGGCGAAGGCTAGTGGCCGCCCCCACAGGTACGCTCGCATTCGAGCACTCCGGTGCGACCGTACCTGCGGGGACAACCACTAGGCTGCCGACGTGCGGATCGCCCTCACCCATGCCTTCTGCTGGCCCGAGGTTCGCCGGGGCGCCGAGCGCTTCCTGGCCGAGCTCGGGCCGGCCCTCGTGCGCCGGGGGCACGAGGTCACGCACTTCTCGGCCGCCCACGAGCCGGGAGCGACACTCGAGCGTGGCGTGCGCACCGTGCGCCTGCCCCGGCGCTTCGAAGACCAGTACCGCCACGAGGCCGACTTCGGCCGCCAGGTGTTCCCGCGGCTGGCCGGTCAGGGCTTCGACGCGGTCCACTCACTCGGCCGCCACGACGCGCTGGCCTCGATCCGCGCCGCCCGGCTGCGTCGCGACGGTCGCCGGACGCTCGTCACCGACCTCGGCCTCCCCGACCCCGTGTGGTGGCGCCGGCAGGGCCGGCGCCAGGCCCGCGCGGCCGCCAAGGTCGTCCGCGGGATCGACGTCTACAGCGCCATGTCGCGGACGGCCATCGATCACCTGGCCGCCAACTACGACCGCCGCGACGGGGTGATCGTCCCCGGCGGTGTCGACCTGGCGGCGTTCATGCCCGCGGCGGCGCGCGACCCCGCACCGACGATCCTGTTCTCAGGCGCGATCACCGAGCCGCGCAAGGGAGTGGCCGTCCTCCTGCGTGCGCTGGCGCTGATCGCCGAATCCGAACCGGACGTGCGCCTGTGGCTGAGCGGACCCGGGAACCCGGCGGCGCTGCTCGCCGCGGCGCCGGCGGCCGCCCGCGAGCGCACCGCCACCCTGGGCGTGGGCGCCACGCACGGGCAGCCCGAGCGCTACGGCCGGGCCTGGGTGACGTGCCTGCCCTCCACCCACGACTCGTTCGGGATGGCGCTGCTGGAGTCGCTGGCCTGTGGCACGCCGCTGGTGACGACGACCCACTCGGCTCCGCAGGAGCTCGTCACCCCCGGTGTGACGGGAGAGCTGTGTGAGGCTGGCGACCCGGCGGGCCTGGCCGCCGCCTGCCTGCGGGCATTCCGGCTGACCGAGACCGCCGAGACGCCCGAACGCTGCCGTGGGGCCGCGCGGCCCTATGACTGGGACAGCGGTCTCGCCCCGCTGTGCGAGGGGCTGTACCGCGGCCTCGATATCGGGTCTCGCGGTTGAGCAAGGTCCTCGTCACCGGGGCCGGCGGCTACATCGGCGGCCGGCTGGTGCGCGCGCTCGCGGGCGCGGGCCGCGATGTCCACGCCCTCGTGCGCGAGCCGGCGCCGTGGCTCGGGATCGACCAGACGGTGTGTGATCTGTGCAGCGCCGCGCCCGAGCTGCTGGCCGAGGCCTGCGCGGGCGTCTCGACGATCGTCCATCTCGCCGGTGAGAACGAGCTCGTCGCCGCGCGCGAGCCGGCCGGCGCCCTCGGCTCGACGGTGATCGCCACCGAGCGACTCGCCGAGGCGGCGCGGGCGGCCGGAGGCCGCCGTCTGGTCTACCTCTCGACGGTGCATGTCTACGGCGAGCGGATGCGACCCGGCGTGACGCTGACCGAGGATCTGCGCCCCGAACCGAGGTCGGCCTACGCGATCTCCCGGCTGGCCTGCGAGCACGTGGCGGCGAGCCTGTCGACCGAGACGGTGATCCTGCGCTTGACCAACACGGTGGGCGCCCCGGCCGACGCACAGGTCGACCGCTGGTCACTGGTCGCCAACGACCTGGCGCGCCAGGGCACGCGCCAGGGCACGCTCCGCCTGCGCTCCTCCGGGGTGCAGTGGCGCGACTTCGTGCCCCTCGACGACGTGTGCGCGGCGATCGGCGCCGCCGGTGACAGGTCACTTGCGCCTGGCACGTACAACCTCGGCTCCGGCGAGCCGACGACCGTGTTGGCGCTCGCGCATCTCGTCCAGGACGCCTTCGAGCAGCGCACCGGCCGCCGGCCGCCGTTGCAGACGGCCCCTCCCCCGCCCGAGCCGTCCGGCCCGTATCGCGTGTCGGTGCAGCGGATCGCCGCCCAGGGAGTGACCGGGTCACGCACGCTGGGCGACGCCGTCGGGGAGACTGTGGCCTTCTGCCTGGAGCACCGAGAGGAGCTTGGTTGAGCGAGATCCACGACCTGCGCGTCACCCTGCTGCGCCGGATCCCCGACGAGCGGGGCGCGATCATGCACATGCTGCGCCGCGACGATCCCGGCTTTGCGCAGTTCGGCGAGATCTACTTCTCGCTCGTCTATCCCGGCGTGGTCAAGGGCTGGCACCGCCACTCGCGGATGACGCTCAACTACGCGGTCCCGGTGGGGATGATCAAGCTCGTCTGCTACGACGACCGCGTGGGCTCGCCCACGCGAGACATCGTGCAGGAGCTCCATCTGGGCGAGCTGAACTACGCGCTGGTCACGATCCCGCCCATGGTGTGGAACGGCTTCAAGGGCGAGGGCACCGTGCCGGCGCTCGTGGCCAATTGCGCTTCCGAGCCCCATGACCCAGAGGAGATCGATCGCGTCGCCCCCGGCTCGGTCGAGATCCCCTACGACTGGGCATTGCGCCACGGGTGAAGTCAGTGGTCGTCCCCGCACCACCCGACGAGCCGACCGTGCCCGCGCCGCTCTCCGAGGCGCCCGGGCAGCCCTACCGCGAGCGCTTCGCCTTCACCGGCTCGCTGCGCGCCCGAGCAGCCCGCGGGACGGTCATCAACACCGCGTTCAGCGTCGCGCTGGGAGTGTTGACGCTCGTCAAGGGATTCGTCCTGGCGGCGTTCTTGTCCCGTGCCGACTACGGCATCTGGGGACTGATCGCGGTGTCGATGTCGGCGCTGCTGTTCTTCAAGCAGGCGGGGATCGGCGACAAGTTCGTGCAGCAGGCAGAGGTCGACCAGGAGGCCGCGTTCCAGAAGGCGCTCACCCTCGAACTGCTCGTCACCGCCTTGTGCGTGCTGCTGATCGCCGTCGCCGTGCCGGTGCTCGTGTGGATCTATGACCTACCCCAGCTGGTCGCGCCGTGCGCGGTGATCGCATTCGCGCTGCTCGTCTCGGTCTTCCAGGCCCCGCTGTGGATCTATTACCGGCGGATGGAGTTCGCGCGCCAGCGCGCACTGCAGGCGGTGGACCCGGTCGTCGGATTTGTCGTGTCGCTGGGCCTGGCGATCGCCGGCACCGGCTACTGGGCGTTCGTCGGCGGGCTGGCGGCGGGCGCATGCGCCTCCTCGGCGGTGGCGGTCGCGCGCTCGCCGTTTCGGGTGCGCCTGCGCTACGACCGCGGTTCCCTGCGGGATTACTGGTCGTTCTCGGGGCCGCTGCTCGTGGCCGGGGTGGCCGGCGCGGCGATGGCCTGGAGCGCCTCGCTGGCGGCCAAGCTCGATCTGGGAGTCGGCGCCGTCGGCGTCATCACGCTCGCCTACACGATCTCGAGCTTCACCGACCGTGTCGACCAGCTCGTCACCGGAGCGCTGTATCCAGCGATCTGCGCCGTCCGCGACCGCACCGATGTGCTGTATGAGTCGCTGGTCAAGTCCAACCGCCTCGCCCTCATGTGGGCGGTTCCGTTCGGGATCGGCGTCACCCTGTTCAGTCCCGATCTCGTGCGCTTCGTGATCGGCGAGCGCTGGCATCCGGCGATCATCGTCCTGCAGGTCTCCGGGGTCACGGCGGCCGTCAACCACGTCGGCTTCAACTGGACGGCCTACTTCCGGGCGCTTGGGCGGACGCGTCCGCTGGCGGTCGAGACGGTGGCGGCCGCGGCGATCTTCATCGCCGCCGGGATCCCCCTGCTGATCGTCTTCGGCCTGCCGGGGTTCGCCGCCGGCGTCGCCGGCCAGGCGGTGGCCGCGTTGGTCATGCGCGTCTATTACCTGCGCCGGCTGTTCCCGGCATTTCGCTTCCTCGGCCACGCGGCGCGGGCGTTTGCGCCGACCGTTCCCGGGGCCGCACTCGTGCTGGCGGTGCGCGCGCTCGAGCCGGGCGGCCGAACGCTGGCGATGGCGCTGGGCGAGCTCGGCGCCTACGTTCTGGTCACGCTGACGGCGACCGTGTATCTGGAGTCGAGCCTGCTTTGCGAGGCACTCAGGGAACTCGCCCCGCCCACCCAGCGCCCGGCGACCGCGGTCTAGGCCGACGTGCTCGTGCTGTCGGTCGGCAACCGGTATCCGCCGTGGTCGGTCGGCGGCTACGAGGCCACGTGGGCGGCCAGCGTCGCCCAGTTGCGGGCCGCGGGCCACACGGTCCGCGTGCTCACGACGGGCCCAGACCCCACCGACCACCCGGCACCCGGGCCGTGTCCGCTCTACGTACACCGCGAGCTGGCCTGGTACTGGCGAGCGCACGCGTTCGCGCGCCCGCGCCTCGCCGACACGATCCGCCTGGAGCGTGCGAACGCCGCCGTCATTGCGCGCCACCTGCGGACGTTCGCGCCCGATGTCGTGATGTGGTGGGCGATGGGCGGCATGTCACTGTCGCTGCTCGAGCAGGTGCGGCGCGCCGGCGTCCCCGCCGTGGCGGTCGTCGGCGACGACTGGCTGGCCTACGGTCGGCAGGTCGACGGCTGGAGCCGGCGCTTCACCGGGCTGGGCCGCGTGGTCGCGCCCGTCGCGGAGTGGCTGACGGGCCTTCCGGCACGGCTGCGACCCGACCGGGCGGCGCGCTGGTCGATGAACTCGCGTCACACGCTGCACGCCGCCTGGGCCGCCGCCGGCCCGCTCGGGAACGCCTCGATCGCCCATCCCGGCGTCGATCCGGAGCGCTTCGCCCCGGCACCGCCGCGCCCCGAGTGGGAGTGGCGCCTCCTGTACTGCGGGCGGATCGACCCTCGCAAGGGGATCGCCACCGCCGTGCAGGCCCTGGCCGAGCTGCCGCCCCAGGCCACCCTGGCGATCCACGGCGACGGCGACGAGGGCCACCGGGCGGACCTGGTGCAGCTGGCACGCCGGCTGGGGGTCGCTGATCGCGTCGCCTTCAGCAGCTCGGACCACGCGCACGTGCCCGGCACCTACGCCGCCTGTGACGCGCTCGTGTTCCCGGTCACCTGGCAGGAGCCGTGGGGACTGGTGCCGCTGGAGGCAATGGCGGTGCGACGCCCGGTGATCGCCACGCGAGCCGGTGGCGGTCCAGCCGAGTACCTGAGCGACGGCGAGAACTGCCTGCAGTTCGCGCCGGGAGACGCCGCCGGTCTCGTCGCCGCGATCGTGCGCCTGGCCGAGGAGCCCGCGCTGCGCTCCGCGCTCGTCGCGTCCGGAGCCCGAACGGCCGCAGAGTTGACTGAGCGGGCGTTTCACGAGGCCCTCGCGGGCGAACTCGCGCTGGCCGTCCAGCACGGTCCGCTGCCGTGACATTCCGGCCGAGCGTGGCGGTGATCGTGCCCTTCGCCGGCTCGCCCGAGCAGCTCCAGGACTGCGTGGCCGCACTGGGGCGGCTGACCGTGGCGCCCGGAGACGAGCTGATCGTCGCCGACAACCGCGCGCGGCCGGGCGCGGTCCCGGTGGGCGGAGCCGTGCGCCTGATGGCCGCCGCCGGGGTGCGCGCGGCCGGATTCGCCCGCAACCGGGGAGCGGAGGCGGCCGCCGCCGAGTGGCTGGTCTTCCTCGACGCCGACACCCGGCCGTCGCCGGACCTCCTGACGCGGTACTTCGATCCGCCTCCCGTGGCCGGGACGGCGCTGCTCGCCGGAGGGATCGTCGACGTGGCCGGCCGTGACTCGGCGGCGGCGCGCCGCAGCGTCCGGCGGGGACAGATGTCGCAGCGGGTCACGCTCCAGCGCACCGGCCGGCCCTACGCCCAGAGCGCCAATCTCGCCGTTCGGCACTGCGCCTTTGTCGCCGTCGGTGGCTTTGACGAGACGGCGCGTGCCGGCGAGGACGCAGACCTCTGCTGGCGGCTGGCCGCCGCCGGCTGGGGGCTTCAGACGCGTCCTGAGGCCGTCGTCGAGCATCTGACGCGGCCCACGCTCGGGACCCTGCTTGTCCAGCTGGCCCGGCACGGGTCCGGCGCGGCATGGCTCGACCGTCGGTACCCCGGCGAGTTCCCCCGAGCCGGCCCGCGCGGCGTGTCCCGCGGGCTGGCGGCAGCGGTCGCCCGAATCGCCCGCCGGCAGCCGGGAGCGGCCGTCGACGCGCTGCTGGCGGTTGCCGAGAGCTGCGCGTTCGAGGTCGGACGGATGCTGCTGTCCAACCGCTCACGGAGGATGTCGTGACCGAGCCCCTCGTCTCGGTCGTCGTCGCCACCCGTGACCGCCCCCGGAGTCTCGGGCGGCTCCTGCGCAGCCTCGCCGGGCAGACGCTCGGGCCCGACCGCTTCGAGGTGATCGTCGTCGATGACGGTTCCAGCCCGGAGACCGCGGCCGTCCTCGCCGCCGACGTCCGGACGGCTGCGGTGCGCCATCCCCGCGCCCTCGGTCCGGCGGCCGCGCGCAACACCGGCTGGCGTCGCGCCGGCGCGCCCCTCGTCGCCTTCACCGACGACGACTGCACACCGCACCCCGGATGGCTCGAGGCGTTGCTGGCGGCGAGCACCGCCCACCCCGGAGCCGTCGTCCAGGGCATCACCCGGCCTGATCCTGCCGAGCTCGATCGGCGAGGCCTGCTCTCGCACACCGTCTCGATCGAGGGACTCGGGCCGCAGTATCAGACCTGCAACATCGCCTATCCACGGTCGCTGCTGGCCGATCTCGGCGGCTTCGACGAGCGCTTCGGGCCGGGCTCGGCCGGCGAGGACACCGACCTGGCCTGGCGGGCGATCGAGTCCGGTCGGTCGACCGTGCTCGCCTCCGAGGCCGTCGTCGACCATGCCGTGGAGTCGACCGGCGTGATCGGAAGCCTGCGCCTCGCCGTCCGCTGGGGCACGGCGGTCCGCGTCCTGGGCGAGCATCCCGCCGCTCGCGTGATGCTCCATCGCGGGCTGTTTTGGAACGTCTGGCACTACCTGATGTGGCGCTCGCTGCTGGCCCTCCTCGCGCCCGCCTGGCTGCAAAGGATCGTGGTGACGCGCCATCTCGCCCAGCTGCGTCGTCGGGCGGCCGAGCGGGGCGCCGGGTCGGCGGCCGTGCCCTTCCTGCTCGTGCGTGATGCGCTCGAGTGCGCGGCGGTCGCCGGCGGGGCGGTTCGCCACCGGGTCTGGGTGCTTTAGTGCCGGGTCTTTCGCGCCTCGTAAGGTCTCGCAACTAGCCTCTTGGGCATGCTCGGATTGCGAGAGAAGTCAAAGATGATCGCCCCGGAGCGCGCCCTGCGCGGACGCGATTCGGAGACGCCGGTGGCCGACCGCCACGCGGTGCTCGGGACGCCGCTGAAGGCTCCGTTCCCCGAGAGCTTTGAGCAGATCGTCGTCGGCATGGGCTGCTTCTGGGGCGCCGAGCGCGTGTTCTGGGAGGCACCGGGCGTCTACACGACCGCCGTCGGCTACGCCGGGGGCTATACCCCCAACCCCTCCTATGAGGAGGTCTGCAGCGGGAGCACCGGCCACACCGAAGCGGTGCTGGTCGTATTCGACTCCGCCAAGACCTCCTACGCAGAGATGCTCAAGCTGTTCTGGGAGAACCACAATCCCACCCAGGGCATGCGGCAGGGCAACGACAGGGGCACTCAGTACCGCTCCGCGATCTACTGGGACACCGACGAGCACCGCCGGCTCGCCGAGGCCTCACGGGCCGCCTACAACGAGCGGCTGACGGCCGACGGCTACCCGGAGATCACCACCGAGATCGCCAAGGCCGGCCCGTTCTACTACGCCGAGGACCACCACCAGCAGTACCTGCACAAGAATCCGTGGGGCTACTGCGGACTCGGTGGCACCGGCGTCAGCTGTCCGATCGGCCTCGGCGTCCCC
>DATAUL010000349.1:0-5739 GCA_036268255.1 Solirubrobacteraceae bacterium
GATCGTTCAAACAGGTCGGCGCGCCGGTGATCCAGATCGCGGCGTTGCGCTCGCCAGCGGTCTAGGCGCAAGGCGGTTGGGTGCCTATGCATCTGGCGCCCGAGCGACCAGCAGTCAGAGTGCCGCGGGGCGACTCAGGAGGAGCGACGGGTCAGTCGTGGCGGTGCAGTCACAGCGTCGCGCCTGGGTCGGAGTACTGGACGGCGCCATGGAGGCTGGTCGTGGAGACCACGAGGTAACGGTCAGGCGCGTCGGGGACGGTGCTCGCGGGTGTGCGCGGCGGGTGATGGCCACGCCTGAAACTTATCGCCTGGCTTGAAGCGTTGGGGTGTATGTTTCCGAAGGGGCGGGTGTACGCGATCGGCAGGGAGCCTGATCACGAACGAGGTCGAGGAGGGATGGAGTTGCGAACTTGGCTTTTGCTTCCCGCGGTGGGCGTGATGGTGGCGTTCTCTGCACTGCCAGCCGGGGCATTGGGTGCGTCGCCGCCCCAGACGGGCCTGATCTATTGGGGCGACAACAGCGCCAACAAGATTTCTGAGGCGGACCTCCCCTCTGGCGGTAGCGGGAGCGTTCTCGACACTGCTGGCGCGACCGTCAGCGCCCCGAACGGGGTCTCGATCGATGCGGCTGCGAACACGATCTATTGGGTCAACGCCACCGCCAACTCGATCTCTGAGGCCAGCCTCGACGGCTCCGGCGGCAGCAACGTGAACATCGCCGACCCCACGCTGGTCGACGTTCCAGCCGCGATCGCGGTGGACCCCCCCGCCGACAAGATCTTCTGGGTCAACGAGAGGGGCGGGCCGGGCAACACGGGGACGATCGCCGAGGCGAACCTGGACGGCACGGAGCCTCAGGATCTAAACACCGGCGCGGCCACGGTTGACGATCCGCAGGGGATTGCAATCGATCCCGCGGACAACAAGATCTTCTGGACCAACGTCGGCAACAACACGATCTCGTACGCCGACCTCGACAACACGGGTCTCGGTGGGAACCTGACGATCACCGGCAGTGCGAGCCCTGTGGACAATCCGGTCGGTCTAGCCGTCGACCCGGTGGCCAGGAAAATCTACTGGGCCGATGCTGTGAACCCCGGGCACATCTCCTTTGCGGGATTGGACGGTTCCGGCAGCGGGGATTTCGACATCCTGGGCGCGAGCGCGCTGAACGTGCCCGCGGGGGTCGCGATCGACCCGGCGGCCAACAAGATCTACTGGGCCGACAAGAACGGCGGCACGATTTCCTGGGGACATCTCGACAACCAAGGGGGAGGAGGCGACCTGGTGACCTCGGGTGCGAGCACCTCCAATCCGTACTTCGTGGCGCTGTTGGAGCCGCCCCTGGCGGCAGGCGGGCCGCAGATCACTGGCGCCTCGGCTGCCGGATCGACACTTTCTTGCTCGCAGGGGTCCTGGGCGCCGGACCTGCTGAGCGGGTTTCTCTATCGCGCGCCTCACACGTACGCCTACCGGTGGACGTTCCACGGCGACGAGATCGTCGGCGCAACCTCGAGCACCTACATCGCGCCGGCGGGCGGCGCCTACGCGTGCCAGGTAACGGCCACCAATCATGCCGGCTCAGCCTCGCAGACGAGCGCTGCGTTTACGGCTTCGGGCAGCGGCACGCCACCGACGACGACAGGCTCCCCACCGCCGACCTCGACCTCCCCACCCAGGCTGACGCGAGTCAGTCAGTCACACCGGCGGTGGCGTGAGGGCACCGGGCGAGCTGTCATCGCGAGCGTGCGTCCACGAGTGGGCACGACCTTCCGCTTGACCGTGAACGAGTCTGTCAGGGTGAGGTTTGTCTTCAGGCAGCGGTCGCATCGGCATAACGTGACCCGAGGGAAGCTGTCGTTCTCCGCCGCGCCCGGCGCGCACAGGGTGCGATTCGACGGCCGCCTCTCGCAACACAGGAACCTCCCCATCGGGCGCTACACGCTTGGCATCACGGTGACCGGCGCGAACGGCAGGACTGCGAGTAGGACGCTGAGGTTCACGATCGTGAAGCGCTGACGCGAGACCGCGCGGTCGCGTGGATACTGACCGCATCCGACAAGCAGAAGCGATCCGGCCCGATTCTCTCCGCTCTCCTCCCACGAAATCTCGACAGCCTCGGCGCGAACCGTGCCGCCTATCGGCATGCATAACCGAAGTACCGTCCGTCATCCGCGCCGTCGTGATGCCTCTCGCGTGAAAGCAGCGACCCAGTCGCCGCAACGCCTTCACGCGCGACCCGCGGCGCCCGCCGGCCAGGGCGGACGCTCGCATTCATGCGCCCGGAGGGCCGCCGACGGGCGCCTGCTCTGCGACGCTTCCGATCCTTCGCTGATTGCTGTTCGGCGATCGCGCGCTCGCTGGCATCGGTGCTTGCTTGGGCGGTTGCTGCGCGCGCGGGGGCATCGTCGAAGCGGAGCCTGGACTTGTGGCAGGCGCTCGTCCTGCAGCACCGCCCGCAGGACGTTCGTCCGCGAGGCCGAATGGGGCGCTCAGCGACCAGGGATAAGCTCCGTCGCGGTGATCCGTTGCGAGGCGTCGTCGAGAGAGCACCGACCCTGAGCGGGATAGTCCGCTCGAGCCCCGCTGGCTGATGACGGTGCTTGACAATTTCCGCCTCGACGGCAAAGTCGCTGTTGTCACCGGCGGTAATCGCGGTCTCGGCTACGCCTTCGTGCGCGCGTTGCGCGACGCAGGCGCGCGAGTCGTCATCGCGGCCCGCGACCACGCGCGGTCTGAGCACGTCGCACGCGAGCTTGGCGCCACCGCCGTGGCCACAGACGTCACAAGTCGGGAGAGTGTCGTGGCCATGCTGGAGACAGTGTCCAAGGAGCTTGGGCCGGTTGATGTGCTGGTCAATAATGCCGGCGTGGCGTTGCATGGCGCGGCGTTGGACGTGTCTGAGGAGCAGTGGCGCACGGTTTGGGATGTCAATGTCGACGGGCTCTGGAACTGCAGCCGCATTGTCGGAGAGCAGATGGTCCGGCGCGGCAGCGGCGCGATCGTGAACATCGGGTCGATGTCGGCGCTGATCGTCAACCGCCCGCAGATGCAGCCGGCCTATAACGCCTCCAAGGCGGCGGTGCACCACCTCACGAGGTCGTTGGCGGCCGAGTGGGCGCCGTTCGGAGTTCGCGTCAACGCACTTGCTCCGGGATACGTCAAGACCGAGATGTCGCCGGTCGACCAGCCGGAGTTTCGGCGGCACTGGATCGAGGCGCGCCGATGCAACGCTACGCGCGCCCAGAGGAACTCGGCCCGTCGGTGGTCTACCTCGCCAGCGATGCGTCCAGCTTCGTCACCGGCTCCGTACTCGTCATCGACGGGGGCTACACGCTGTGGTAGGCCTGCGGTCGGCCGCTGACGCCAAAACGGGACGCAACGGCAACAGACCGCGGGCACTCGCATCCGTGTCAGCCGCCGGCCACCGGCGGGCGCTCGCTCGGCGACCATCGCATGTTGCCGGCTCTTGGGGTTGGCGGCGTGCGAGTTGCCGCCGGCCGCTTCGAGTCAGTTGTGCTCTGGTTGCGGGATTGGCGCTCGTTGCGGGTTCTGATCGCGCGTTGCTGCTGCGTGCGGTTTACCG
Organism: Solirubrobacteraceae bacterium; assembly: GCA_036268255.1. Lineage (GTDB taxonomy): Bacteria > Actinomycetota > Thermoleophilia > Solirubrobacterales > Solirubrobacteraceae > Palsa-465. The sequence continues at coordinate 3,589 of DATAUL010000349.1, forward strand.
TCTGAGGCGTGAGCGGCGGCAGACGACGCGGATCCGGCGGTCATCCAGCTCGGGTCGCGCAGCGACGCGAACGCGCGCGGGCGGAACAAGGGCCGCTGGCTGAGGAGGTTCGAGTCGCGCGGATGATCGCGAAGTCGGCGGCGGACGTCGACTCGGCGCTTGACGGCGAGGCGTGGGCGTCGCATCTGCTCGGCTCTTTTCGCCAGCAGCAGCACGGCCTGCCGTTCCCAGACGCGGTCGAGGTCGATGCCGCGCTGTTGTTCGGCGGGCCGCTCGTGACCCGGCTGGCGACGTTCGACGATCCCGCAGCGACGGTCGCGCTGGCGTCGGTCGCGGCGGTGGACGATGGCGAGCTGGGCGTGCTGGCGGCAGAGCTGCTTACCAGCTCGACGTCGGTGGCCGGCGCCCCAGGGTGGATCGAGCAGATTGGCGAGTCGAAGGTCGTCGGCGCCGCGGTGATGAGCGAGGCGGTGTTCGACGACGCTCGCACGGTCTTGCTGGAGAGTCGTCATCCCGATGGCGAGATGATGGCCGTCGGCGTGCTGATCGATCGCAATCTCGGCGGGCTGGCCAAGGACGTCCTGCTGGCTGAGTCAATCGAGCAGGTCGCGGGCGCGATCGGTCGCCACCCGACCGGCGAGAAGACCGAACTGGCGCTGGAGCAGATTGACCCCGGTGTCGCTGCCGGGCTGATTCGGGCGGCGATCGCCCGGACGGACATGACTTGGGATCCACCGGTTGCCGAGGACTTCTGGTCCGGGCGGGCGCTGGCGCTGCTGCGTGCCGACCAGACGCCGGGCGCGGTCGAGCCGCCGGACCCCACCGAGCTACCAGCCGCGGAGCGCGACAGGCTGCGCGATGAGTTCCTCTCATCGCCGGAGGGGCGCGAGTTCGCGCCCGACGGAGACGAGCCTTGGATAGCGTCGCTAGCGATCGACTTCTGCGCCGGCTACACGGACGGCGACCCGCTGCGCTGGAGCCCGGTGGTCGTCGAGCTGTTCATGACCGACTGGGTTCCACGGAAGGTTCTCACGACTCCTGGACTGCTCGACCGCTTGCCTGCAGCGCTTGATGCCTGGGTGCGTTTCGCTGCGCGCCGGCGCGGGATCCCCGACTGGGCTGCCAAGGAGACCCGAGGATCGATCGGCGAGTGGGTGAAGGAGATGGTCGACAGCGCCTCGGACCCCGCGGTCGGCGGGCCTTCCAAGCAGTTCCTGCTGGCGGCAAAAGCGGCGGGCGTCGACATCGAGAACGAGCAGGCCCTGAGCACTTTCATCAGTGGCTGGAACGCGCGCAGCGAGCCGGACCTTGCCGACCTCGAGGTACCGCAGGCGATCGAGCCAGACGAAATCCTCCAGCTGAAAGTCACGTTGAAGCGGATCAGCAAGCCGCCGGTCTGGCGCCGCGTCCAGGTCCGCGCCGATACTACGTTCGCGACGCTTCACCAGATCATCCAGGCGGCGTTCGGCTGGACTGACACGCATCTGCACGGCTTCGACTATCAAGGCGAGCAGATCGGCGTCCCGGATCCCGAGTGGGACAACGAGTGTGTCGACGAGGCCGAGACGACGCTCGACGAGGTGCTGCTCGGCCCCAAGGATCGCGTCCGCTACACCTACGACTTCGGCGACAACTGGGAGCACGACATCGTGCTCGAGAAGGTGATGGAGCCGGACGCCAGCGATGGACGACCAAAGCTTCTCACTGGCAAAGGCGCTTGCCCGCCCGAGGATTGTGGTGGCCCCTGGGGCTACGCCGAGCTGAAGGACACCGGCAGCGTCGACCCCGGGTCATTCGACCTGGAGCCAACCCAGCGACACGTCCGGGCGACCGGCCCCTGAACATCGGCTACCGACACAGCACCCCCAACAGCGCCCCGTCATCGTTTTTTGGGAGAACGCGGCCAGCGGGGTCGCCGTGACGGCTTCACGCGACCCGGCGGCACCAGCCGGCTGGGGCGGGCGCACGCATCTATGCGCCCAGGCACCCCGCCCGCCCACGCTCGCATCGCGACGGTTCCGGTCACCCGGGAGTCGTGGTTCTGGCTGTTTGCGGCAGCCGGGGCCGAGAGTGCTCTGACGGCGACAATCCGGCAGCCCAATGTGCTGTGTGATGGCCCGACGCCAGCTACTGCGCTCGGCCTGGTCGCGC
>DATAUL010000350.1:0-2611 GCA_036268255.1 Solirubrobacteraceae bacterium
TGATGGCGCCGTAGCTCGGCCTCGCCGCACGTGCAGCGCTCATCGACCCCGGCAAAGCCGCACGGACACGGGTTGGTGGCCGCGACGAGCATGAATCGCGTCGGAAACTGCAGCGCGCGCTGCCCACGCACGATCGTCACGCTGCCGTCCTCCAGCGGCTGGCGAAGCGCGTCGAGCGCCGGGCGCTGGAACTCCGAGAGCTCGTCGAGAAAGAGCACGCCAAGATGCGCGAGGCTCGCTTCGCCCGGGCGCGGAGGCGAGCCGCCGCCGGCCAGCCCCGACGGCGAGATCGTGTGGTGGGGCGCCCGGAACGGCCGTGCCTCGATCAGGCCGTCGGCGTGCACGCCGGCGACGCTGTGGATCCGCGTCACCTCGATCGCCTCGGCACGCGCCAGCCCCGGCAGGATCGACGGCAGCCGCCGCGCCAGCATCGTCTTCCCGGTCCCCGGGGCCCCCTCCATCAGCAGGTTGTGGCCGCCGGCAGCGGCGATCTGCAGCGCCCGCAGCGGCGCATCCTGCCCCCGGACGTCCGCCAGGTCGGTCGACTCCCGGCGCGGCGGCGCCGGGGCGCGCGGACCGGGCAGCGGTGGCGGCTCTCCACCCGCGAGCACGTCCGCAGCAGCACGCAGGCTGCTCACCGCGACGATCTCCAGCCGTTCCACCAGCGCCGCCTCCCGAGCGCGCTGGCTGGGCACGATCAGGCGCGCGCATCCCGCGCGGCGCGCTCCCTCGGCCACCGCCAGCGCGCCCGGTGAGTCCCGCAGCTCGCCGCCCAGCGACAGCTCGCCGAACACCGCATAGCGGTCGAGCCGGTCGCGCGGCACCTCGCCGCTGGCCGCCAGGAGCGCCAGGGCCAGCGCCGCGTCGAACCCCGGGCCCGCCTTGCGCAGCGCCGCCGGTGCGAGATTGGCCGTGATCCGCTTCTCGGGAAACCTGAATCCGGAATTGAGGATCGCCGCGCGGATCCGGTCGCGCGACTCCCGCACCGCCGTGTCACCGAGCCCGACGATCGTGAACGTGGGCAGGCCGCTGCGGATGTCGACCTCGACCCACACCTGGCGTGGCTGGACTCCGTCGATGGCGAACGTGGTGACGCGCGCGAGCATGGCCTGAGAACGTACGCCCAATCGTGTGCCGAGTGGGTGTCCGATCGTCGAATAAGTGGGTCGTTTCCAGGTCTTTTTTCACAGAGTCGAGACACTGCGACACCCACGAGGCACATGATCGGGCGTAGCGTTCTCGGCGTGGGAAACGACCTCCGTCGCGATCTCGGCAGTACCGGCGAACAACTCGCCGCCGAACACCTGGAGCGCCTCGGCTACCAGATCCTGGAGCGCAATTTCCGCACGCGCTGGGGCGAGCTGGACATCGTCGCCTTCGACGGGCGGACACTGGCGTTCTGCGAGGTCAAGTCACGCCGGGCCGGGGGCCGGGCGGGATCGCCGCTCGAGGCGGTCAGCGCGGCCAAGCAGGCGCAGGTGCGCCGGATGGCCGGACGGTGGCTGGTCGAGCGCCGCGAGCGACCGTACGCCGACGTGCTGCGCTTCGACGCGATCGGGCTGACTTTCGACGCCGCGCACCGGCTGATCTCGCTCGAGCACGTGGAGGGGGCCTTTTGAACCCCCTCCACCGCCCTCGTCTCAACGCCCCGTCGGGACCGATTTCGTCGCGCTTGCCTTGGCGAACGTGGCCGAGCCGACCCAGGACACCTTCACCCGGAGGCGCTGATGCGCGCCGCAAGCCTTCGGCAGGCCGAGGTGGACCGAGAAGCGGCCCTTGTGGACCCGGGCTCGAGCCCGGGTGGTCGAGCTCCCGCAGGACGCGAGCGCCGCCAGACGGCCATTGAAAGCCTTGGCTGTGGCCCCGGCCACCGAGACGCCGTGCCGCCGCGAGGCGGTGACCGTCCCCAAGCGGAGCCTGCGCCGGCTTGGATGTCGGCTTGGGAGGCACGGGCGTGCCCACGGTGACCGGCGTGCTCAGCGTCGCATCGACCTCCGCGGCGCTGGGACGCTCGATCCACCTGCAGACAAGATAGGACCCCTCCTGCTCGTGGATGGTCATCGTGGTCGTCGTCGGGCCGCCGAAGACCTGCTGATCACCCGGTCCGAGCAGCGTCGACTCGGGCTGTGACTGCTAGCCGCTCGAGCTCGTAGCTGTCGGCACAGGGCAGGGCTCCGGCCTGCTTGATCACCGAATACAGGCGCAGCTGCTGGTCTGTCTGGGTCGTGTAGGCGAGCTGGAAGACGGCTCCCGGAGTCAGCGCCGAGGGCACGGCCAGCGTCAGCTGGGACACCTGCGGGGGCCGGGCGGTGAAGCTGGTCGTCGCCGGCCCGGACACCGTCTGCCCGCTGGTGCCGGTCGGCTGAGACAGCCAGGCGCACACCTGGTGGCCGCCGGCAGCCGGCGGCTTGAAGGTCGAGCGGCGGCGCAACCGCACGCCCTCGTCCCTACAACGAGCTAGCCGAGCGCGAGTTGCTGGTATGCCGTTGATTGAAACGACATCCGGTGCAAGGGCGAGACGCCGAGTCGCTCGATCGCGCCGCGGTGCTCGGGAGTGGAGTAGCCGACGTGCTGGGCAAACTCCCAGCCGGGATGAGCCGCGTCCGCGCGG
>DATAUL010000351.1:0-5954 GCA_036268255.1 Solirubrobacteraceae bacterium
GCCTGCGACATCGCGCCGATGGCCTCGGTCAACGGCGAGTACGTGGGTCCGCTTCAGACCGATGACGCGGCGCGGATCGTCGAGGACCTGCGCACCGGGCGCCCGGTCCTGCCCGAGAAGCAGATCCGGTACCGGCGCACGGTCGACACCGGCCAACCGGTGCCCGACGGACCCGTCCAGGAGTTCGGCGCCCCCGACGAGCCCCACGGGGCCGACACTGCCGGGCTGGCGGCCACCGAGGCGGACGCCGACCGCCCAGGGCCTTCGGCGCCGATCGAGATTCCCCCCGAGCGACCCAGGGACGAAAACACATGAGGAAGATCCTCTTCGACAACATCGACGAGCCGGGGCTCAACACGCTGGAGGTCTACGAGCGCCGCGGCGGGTATCAGTCGCTGCGCAAGGCCCTGAGCATGTCGCGCGAGGATGTGCTCGCCCAGCTGATGGACGCCAACATCCGCGGGCGTGGCGGCGCCGGCTTCCCGGCCGGGCGCAAGATCTCGTTCCTGCCCAAGGGCGAGATGGACAAGTACATGGTCTGCAACGCCGACGAGTCCGAGCCGGGGACGTTCAAGGACCGCGAGCTGATGCAGAAGAGCCCCCACATGCTGATCGAGGGCATCGTGATCGCCGCCTACGCCGGCGCCATCACCTACGCCTTCATCTACATCCGCGGCGAATACCAGCTCCAGGCCGACATCCTGGAGGTGGCGATGGCCGAGGCCGCGGAGGCCGGCTATATCGGCGAGAACATCATGGACAGCGGGGTCTCGCTGCCGCTCGTGCTGCACCGCGGCGCCGGCGCCTACATCTGCGGCGAGGAGACCGGCCTGCTCGACTCGCTCGAGGGCAAGCGCGGCAACCCGCGTCTGAAGCCGCCGTTCCCCGCGATCGAGGGCCTGTACGCCGGGCCGACGCTGATCAACAACGTCGAGACGCTGGCCACGATGCCCGCCATCATCCGCATGGGCGGCGCCGAGTACGCGAAGATCGGCGTCGAGAACTCGGCGGGGACAAAGCTCGTGTCGATCTCCGGCGACGTCCGGCGGCCCGGCAACTACGAGGTCGAGCTCGGGACTCCCTCGCGCGAGCTCATCTACGGGCTCGCCGGCGGTCCGCCGAGCGGCAAGCCGGTCAAGTTCTGGTTCCCCGGCGGGTCGAGCTCACCGGTGCTCACCGGCGACGACCTCGACATCCCCTACGACTTCGACAGCATGGCCAAGGCGGGCTCGATGCTCGGCTCGGGCGCGATCATCGTGTGCGACGAGTCGCGGCGGGTGCTCGACACGATGCTCAAGGTGGCGAAGTTCTACGCCCACGAATCGTGCGGCAAGTGCGTCCCCTGCCGCGAGGGAACCAACTGGACGCAGAAGATGGTCGAGCGGATCTATGTCGGCGAGGCGACGCCGATGGACCTCGACATCATGGCCTCCGTCCAGGAGCAGATCATCGGGAACTGCCTGTGCGTTCTCGGCGACGCGATGGCGATGCCGATCGGCTCGATGGTGGCGAAGTTCCGTCCGGAGCTCGAGGCCGAGATCGAGGCCGCTCGCGAGCGGGCCGACGGGGCCGAGGCGGAGGATGTCGTGCCGCTGGGAGTGGCCGACGAGCTCGCCGGACCGCTTCCCGTCCACTAGTACTAGCCTCGCTGCCGCCATGCCACGCCCAGAGCGCAAGACGATCACGCTGACCATCGACGGACGTGAGGTTCAGGCGATCGAGGGATCGATGCTGGTCGACGCCGCCAAGCAGGGCGACGTCGAGATCCCGTACTTCTGCTATGAGCCCAAGCTCGGCAACCCGGTGGGCGCCTGCCGCATGTGCCTCGTCGAGGTCGAGGGCATCCCGAAGCTGCAGACCTCGTGCTCGACCCCCGTCAAGGACGGGATGGTCGTCAACACCCAGACCGATCGCGTACGCCACGCCCAGAACGCGGTCGTCGAGTTCCTGCTGGTCAACCACCCGCTCGACTGCCCGGTGTGCGACAAGGGCGGCGAGTGCCCGCTGCAGGACATCACCTTTGGCTGGGGCCTCGGCCGCTCGCGCTTCATCGAGCCCAAGCGCCACTTCCAGAAGCCGTTGGCCCTCTCCCCGCTCGTCGCGATCGACCGCGAGCGCTGCATCCTCTGCTACCGCTGCGTGCGCTTCTCCCAGGAGATCGCCGAGGACTACCAGCTGATCTTCGCCGAGCGCGGCGCGCACTCGTTCGTGGCCACCCACGACGGTCACCCCTACGTCGCCCCGTTCAGCGGCAACATCATCGAGCTGTGCCCGGTGGGAGCGCTGACCTCCCAGCCATACCGCTTCCGGGCCCGTCCGTGGGACATCGAGGACGGCGCCGGCATCTGCACCCTGTGCCCGGCCCAGTGCAACGTCACCTTCACCGTGCGCGACGAACGGGTCGTCCGCGTGCTGGCACGCGACAACGCGGGGGTCGACGACGGCTGGCTGTGCGACAAGGGCCGCTTCGCGTATCAGGCGATTCACGTCGACGAGCGCATCACGCGCCCGCTCGTGCGCGACGGCGACGAGCTTCGCGAGGTCTCCTGGGAGCGCGCGCTCGAGGCGGCGGCGGTCATCGCCAAGCACAAGGGCCGGATCGGCGCCCTCGTCGGCGGCCAGGCGTCCAACGAAGAGGGCTTCCTCCTGCAGCGGCTGCTGCGCGAGGGCCTGAGCTCCAACGACATCGACTCCCGGGGAACCGGCCCGAACCGGCCCCTCCATTTCCCGTTGGGCAACACCCTCGGCCGCTCGCTGGCCGCGCCGAACCTGCAGGCGAGCGTCACCGATCTGGAGTTCGCGCATACCGTGCTGCTCGTCGGCTGCGAGCCGGTCGACGACGCACCGATCCTCGATCTGCGGATCCGCAAGGGCGTGCGGCGCAACGGCGTGAAGCTCGCGATCGCCGGCTCGCGCCCCAGCTCGCTGGAGCGCAACGCCGAGCAGGTCCTGCGCTGTGCTCCCGGTGAGGACTACGCGATGCTCGCCGGCATCGAGCAGGCGCTGCACGGCGGCGAAGCGCCCAACGAGGAGACCGCCGTCCTGACCGGCCTGCTGCGCGACGGCGGCAGCGACGTCGTCATCGTGTGGGGCGAGCGGATCGGCGAGGACGCCGCGGCCGTGCTTCTGCGGATCGCGGGACGGCTGGGACTCGCCGACCACGCGGGCGCCGGTCTGCTGATGATCCCGGCGGGCGCCAACGGCCGCGGCCTGCGCGAGGCCGGCGCTGTGCCCGACGCCGGCCCCGGCTATGCGGGCCTCGAGTTCCCCGGTCGCAGCAGCGCCGAGATCGGCGCCGCCGCGGCGGAGGGCGAGATCACCGCGCTGTATCTGATGCAGACCGACCCGGTCCGCGACGAGCCCAACCGGGCGCTGTGGGAGCGCGCGCTGCATGCCACCGCCGTGGTCGTCGCCCACGCCTCGGTGCTCACCGAGGGTCTGCGCGAGCACGCCACCGTGATCTTCCCGGCCGAGTCCCACGCCGAGAAGGAGGGCACCGTCGTGCACCCCGACGGTCGCCTGCAGCGGCTGCGGATCGCGATCGCCCACCCCGGCGAGGTGCGGCCGGGCTGGTCGGTGATCAGCGAGCTGGCTCGCCGCTGTGGCCTGGATCTCAACGTCACCCGCAGCGCCGACGTCTCCGAGCAGCTCGCGGCTGCCGTCCCGATGTATCAGGGGCTCACCCTGGAGGAGATCGCCGGCTTTGGCGTTCGCTGGCCCGAGCGGCCGCAGGGCGCCGCTGTGACGAGCGACGCGCCGTTCGCGGTCGATGTGCCGGCGCCCACCGTCAACGGCGCCGAGCCGCTGACCAACGGGGCGCTTCGCCTCGGCACCTACCGGCCGATCTGGGCCGCGCCCGAGGTCGACGTCTCGCCCGCGCTCAGGTACCTGATCCCCCACCAGCGGGTTGAGCTCTCGCCTGAGGACGCCCGGCGGTTGGGCATCGACCACGGCGACGAGGTGCTCGTTTCCCAAAACGGCACGCAGCTGGCCGCGACCGCCGACGTGCGCTCGAACGTCCTCCCGGGCAGCGCCTTCCTCGCCGAGGGGATCCCGGTCGCCTCGGCCAACTCGCTCACCGAGCCGTTGATCGAGGTGCGCAAGGTATGACGATCCTTGGGCTGGTCAACTACTTCGAGCCGTGGTGGGTGCAGATCATCAAGGCGCTCGTGATCTTCGGCGTGATCTTCGCGCTCCTGCCGATCATCATCGTCTACGAGCGCAAGCTGCTCGGCCGCTTCCAGGGCCGCTACGGCCCCAACCGCGTCGGGCCGTTCGGACTCATGCAGCCGCTGGCCGAGATCGTCAAGTTCGCCGTCAAGGAGCCGTTCAGGCCGACGACGTCGGTCGGCTCGCTGTTCCGGATCGCGCCGATGATCGCGATCCTCACCGCGGTCTCCTCCCTGGCGCTCGTCCCGTTCGGAAACGTGCAGCACATCTTCGGACAGCGCGTGGGGCTGTATGGGATCGACGTGTCGATCGGCCCGCTCTACGTGTTCGCCTTCGGCGGGATCTCGTTCTACGGGATCATGCTCGGCGGCTGGGCGTCGGGCTCGAAGTACTCGTTCCTGGGAGCGATGCGCGGCGCCGCCCAGCTGATCTCCTACGAGGTCTCCCAGGGGCTGGCGCTCGTCGGCGTGCTCATCACCTCGGGCACGCTGTCGCTGACCGGGATCGTCCACGCACAGGCCGGCATGTGGTATTTCATCCCGCAGTTCGCCGGCTTTCTGATCTTCATGACGGCCTCGTTCGCCGAGACCAACCGCGCGCCCTTCGACCTCGTCGAGGCCGACGCCGAGCTCGTCGGCGGCTACTTCACCGAGTACGGCGGGACGGCGTTCGTCGCCTACCTGTTCGCCGAGTACGCGAACATGATCGTCGTCTCCGGGATCGCGGTGACGCTCTTCTTCGGCGGCTGGCTGATGCCGTTCGGGATCCACCCGCCCGGCTGGGTCGACCCGTTCATCGTGCTCGGCAAGATGATGCTCGTCATCACCTTCTTCATCTGGATCCGCGCCACGCTTCCGCGCCTGCGCTACGACCAGCTGATGTCGTTCGGGTGGAAGATCCTGCTGCCGCTGGCCACCCTGAACCTGCTTGTGACCGCAATCCTGGTCGTCGGCTGACCGCTTGGAGTTGACTGATGCCCACCTATGACCCCAGTGCCGACGTCATCGAGGTGATGCGCGCACCCGGCAGCGGCCCCGTGCGCGGCGCCTATCGCGTGTTCGGCGAGACCCTTCGCGGGCTGAAGACCACGTTCGGACGGATCGTCGAGGGACCGACGACGATCCAGTATCCCGAGGAGAAGACGCCGGTCTACCCCCGCTTCCGCGGCCGTCACAAGCTCCACCGCTTCGAGGACACGGGCCTTGAGAAGTGCGTCGGCTGCTCGCTGTGCGCGGCCGCCTGCCCGGCCGACTGCATCCGCGTGGTCGCCGCCGAGAACACCGCGGAGAACCGCGTCTCCGCCGGCGAGCGTTATGCCGCCGTCTACGAGATCAACCTGAGCCGGTGCATCTTCTGCGGCTACTGCGAGGTCGCGTGTCCGTTCGACGCGATCACGATGGGCCACGACTACGAGATGTCGGACTACACCCGCTCGGATCTGATCTTCACCAAGGAGATGCTGCTCTCCGAGGCGATCGAGCGCACGCCGCTGAGGCGCGAAGGCGAGTAGCCGTGAGCGCCGTCCTGTTCTTCATCGCTGCGATAGGCGCCATTACAGGCGCGATCGCAGTGGTCATGTTGCGCAACCCGTTCTACAACGTGCTCGCGCTCGTGGGGCACCTGATCTCGCTGGCGGCGCTGTTCCTTCTGCTGCGGGCCGAGTTCGTGGCCGCCGCGCAGGTGGTCGTCTACGCCGGGGCGGTCATGGTGCTCTACGTGTTCGTCGTCGCCTACGTGGGCGGCCAGGACGAACCGCTGCACGCTCCCGGCGGCGCACTGAAGGT
>DATAUL010000352.1:0-6306 GCA_036268255.1 Solirubrobacteraceae bacterium
CTGACCGCCACACACCCGATCGACGTGCATTGGTCCGCCGAAAACAGCGACGGGGTGCTCATCATCGACAGCTACAGCGTGAGCGCCCCGTTCGTGATCGCGCCTGATGAGGACGCCGCGTCCTTCATCCCGACCAAGCCCGGCACCTATACGTTCGCGCTCGCGTGGGAACAGATACCGCCGCGGGGGACGGTCCCCCGGTGCTCCGGTTCGCTCAGCAAAATCATCACGGTCGCGCCGGCGGTGCGCCCACGGCTCTCGCCGGTTGAGTTCTTCTTTGGCGGCAGGCTGGCCGAACGGATCACTGAACTGTCCGTGAACCTCAACACGAGCGCCCGGCATCTCAACCTCGGACTCGTCACCGCCGAATTTCGGGCCGTCGCACGCGACGAGGTCCCGGGCGCACGAGCGAAGGCAGAGGTCCTGCGGTTCCCGCTGTGCGACTGCGACCCGCTGTGCGGGAGGATCCACGACCCGAACGTGGTGCGGGCCGGCCCGGTGCAGATGGTGATCAGCACCTCACTCGGTATCCGCTTCCTCATCGCCGTGAAAGTGAGCACCACGCACACCACTCGGTTCGGCTACGACCTGGTCGTGCGTCAGGGCCGCTTCCGGCTCGGCCGGCTCCAAGCGGCCGGGACCTGTCACTTCAGTGCGGGATTCTCCAACTGCAACGTGGATCACTTCTCGAAGCCGCGCGAATGATCTCGGCTCGTCATCTGCGCGTGTTGCGACACCGCGTCCGCGGCCGGCTCTCGTGGTCCGACATCGCCGTCGGGATCACAGGGCTGTCTGCTATCCGCGCAGGCCCGTCCAGCGGCGGACGGGAACTGAGCTCAGCTCACCTACTTCATCCTTGGACAGGTTCAGCCTGACTTCGTCGTTATCGATCCCCGCGACCGCTTTGATCGGGATCGTGACGTCCTTCTTTCCCCACAAGTGTCCACGCTCAAGAACGATATGCGAGATCAATTCGTCGCTCCCGACCACAAACCCGTCGACGTGACCGAGGAGATGCTCGTCGCCAGAGAACACGGAGCTTGAACGCCGAATCTCAACCTCGTCCTTGGGGACGCGGTCATAGATCTCGGTGACGTGCTCATCGACACCGAGCGGCTCAATCGGCGTGTCCAGGCCCCCTGAGGCAAGACTTCCGTAATACGGCAGCGCCAGCATGTCGGTGACCCCTATCTCCCAGTCGGGATCCTCGACGGGAACCTCGCCAAGTCGTAGATAGGCTGCCTTCTGCACCGGCTCGAGCTCGCTGATCTCGGCAGCCGTGTAGTCCAGCACGAGCTTGTTATCTGACGACGATCCCGCCTGCGCCTTCTCGACCGGCACGAGCCGGGCAAGGTCATGGCGATGTTTCGGAGCTACGACCAGGTGCGTGACCCGTCGCGTGGTCGGGTCGATCACAAGGTCCGTCAGTTCGCCCCAGACACCATCAGCGCAGTAAATCGCGTCGCCGAGATCCAGTCGCATCACGACCACCAAGCAGAGAGCACCAGCATCATCCCCCCACGATAGTCACCCTGGGTTCGCTCCCGATTACAACCCTCGGACCGAGCCGATCCCCGAGCCGGTGCTCGGCTCGCGTGACGCGCGGTGGTGGTGCTCGCGCGAAACCCCTCGAAGGGCGAGTTTGCAGCGTTATGCGAGCTCTCTCGGGGTGACAAACGAGGCAAGCTCCGCATGATCCGGCCCGAGCCCGCTCCAGGGTCCGGTGAACTTCACCGTGGCCAGCGCACCTGTGGGGAACTTACGGTCGGCAAGCTCGCTCCCGGGCCCGGTCAGGCGAACGGCCAGGTCGCGGATCGCTGGCTCGTGTCCGATCAGCATCACCACGAACGCCTCGTCAGGGACGCGACGCAAGCGCTCGAGCAGCTCGGCGGACGTCGCGCTATAAAGCTCGCGCTCGATCCGGCTCCGGCCGGGCGGCGCCACCAGTTCAAGCGTCTCGCGGGTCCGCCTCGCCGAGGAGCACAGCACCAGAGCGACCGGGATCTGCTCGCGGCGTACGTGCGCGCTGATCCGTTTGGCTGCTTTGCGTCCCCGCGGCGCGAGTGGACGATCGTGATCGGCGAGCCACGGCTCGTCCCGGCTCGACTTCGCGTGGCGCAACAGAAGCAGGTTCCTGGTCTGCGTCATCGCTCTCCGATCCTCGCCGACTATGCGGAGTTGGCGTCGTCGCCGAGCTGGAGGATGGCATCGCACACTGCAGCGGACGCCGCGGCTGTACGTTCGATGATCCAGGCGAGCCTGCGTCCGTGCGGTGCTTGCATGAACACGACTCCGTTGCGGCGCACGTTCCAACCGAGCTCAGCCACTGCTCCCTCGGCGGCCTCACGCCATCCCGGGGGCATGCCACACACCGCAACCGCACCACCCATGTCATCGACGTCGACCCGCGCGCCGCGCACGCGCACGCGCACGCGCACCGGGCTGCCCGGCAGGTACTCGAGTCCGCTTTCTCGGATCTCGTCGATCAGATGCGCGATCGGGGTGCGCTCGGTCATCACCGCGCCGACGTGCAGCAGCGTGGCCACGCACAGGCGGTAGGAGGCGTGGCGATCAGACGCCGCAGTCGCGTTCTGCGAGCCCCACCCCGTCCAGTCCAGGGCGGTCCACTCCTGCGCGCCCGGTTGGTCGGGTGGTTCGGCAAGTGCGGTTGCGTCCGCGCCTCGCGCGAGCAGTTGTCGCAGCGTGCTGGATCGGCCCCAGAGGGCGGCGTAGTGCAGTGCGGTCCCCTCCTGCCGCCCGCGGGACTCGATTGGGACGCCGGCATCCAGCAGGCGAACGACGACTTGGTCATCGCCGGCGCTGGCCCAACGCGGCAGCTGCTCGCAATCGTCCCATCGCAGCGCAAGCCCAGCATGAGCTTGCTTGAGGCGGTCGGCGCGGTCCAGATCGCCACGGACGACTGCGCCAACCCATTCCGCCGCAGGATCAAGCTCAGTGGCTCCGCCGGCCTCGGCGAGCAGTCGCAGGTTAGTTTCGCTCTTGAAGCGAGCCGCGCGCGAATATGGTGTCAAACCGTCTGCGTCGCGAACATCGAGCCGTGCACCACCTTCGATCAAGAGCGCCGTGACGTCCGGATTCCGCGCGTAGAGCAACAGCTCGCTGCCTCGCACAGAAGCCCCATCGGCCATCAACGCCCGCAGACGCTCGACATCGCCGTCCTCGACTGCCGCCAAAAGCAGACTCCTCACCAGCGCCGGCCAGGACCGGAAGCCGAGGTCCCCGGCCACGGCCGCCTGCGCGTCGGCAAGCCGGGGCGGCCGGTCGGCTCGGAAGCGCAACAGCGCCTGGACATCGCCGGAGCTGGCCGCACGCAATAACTCCTTCGCCTGCCTGCGTGCCTGATCAAGATCGAGACCCATGACGATTCTCCCGCCAGCGCTCCTGGGTGCTCGCATCCCCTGCGCCGGAAGCGAATCGCGGCTCGACCAATCGGTGCTGGTGGTGGGTCTCAGACCCTTCCCGCGAGCTGGGCGCGTCCACCGGATCGCGCATCAGCAGCCTACTCCGCCGACGATCAGGTCGGCAACCCTCCAGCGCCTCCAGTCGGACGGGCGCGATTCATTGACGGCCCTGTCGTTGAGCGGCTGTATGGTGGCCGCCAGTGTCGATGTCGCCTTTTATGATGCGGCTCCGCGGGTTGATCGGCCATGAGTTGCTCCTCCTTCCTTCTGTTGCGATCTTGCCTTGGGACAACGACGGACGTCTTCTCATGGTCCGCAACCTCGACACCGGACAGTGGCAGACCATCGGCGGGGTGATAGAGCCCCACGAGTCGCCGCGCGAGGCGGCTATCCGTGAGGTCAGAGAAGAAGCCGGCATCGACGTGGAGCTGCTCGGGCTGCGCGACGTCGTCGGCGGCCCGAACTACCGGGTGCTCTATCCAAACGGAGACCAAGTCGCATATGTCAGCACCGTCTTTGACGCCCGAATGATCGGTGGAGAGCTGCACGCCGACGGCGAGGAGACATCGGATGCGCTGTGGCTATCCATGGAGGAGCTGGCCGATGCGGACATGAACAGCTTCACCTGGACGCTGCTCTCGGAGCTGAGGGTTCTCACACGAAAGCCAGCGTCAGCGCGATAGCGTCACGCCAGCTTCGCCAGGACCTCCGTGACGGTCCGTCGGTGGCAGCCGTTCGCCCGCGTCTGGTGAGCACCCAGTGCAGCCGGCGATCGGCTCCAGCCACGGTGCGCTGCGCCAGGCAAGCATGCTCCAGAAGTCCGGGTGATCGCCGAGGGTAGGCTCCTGGCACAGATGATGTCGCTTGGACCGCGCCGGCGGACATCACCGGACGGCTCGTCCGAGCCGGACCCTGAAGGAGGCGGCGATGACGCAGGATGAGATCCGGGCGCTGGTGGCGGGCACGGTTGAAAAGGACTGGTACGTGCTCAGCGGAGACGCGCCGAGCTACTTCAACCGGTTCGTCGATATCCCGGCCGGCGACGCCCGTTATCTCGCCCACGCCGAGCACGCGTCCCGGGCGGTTCTTCGCGCCGATCTTGACGTTGGCCTGGTGTGGGGGATGCGGGATCCGTCGAGCGTCGACGGGCCGGTGGAGGCTCTCTGGACCAAGTCGCTGCAGCCACCGGTGGTGCAGGGCCATGTGGTTGAGGTCCTCTACCGCGGACAGCCGGTTGAGCGCGAGGTCTACGCCAGTGTGGAGGATGCCCATGGCATCGTGCCGTGGCCCACGCCTCGTTACCCGGGGGCGGCCGCGTCTGATCGGCACGCCCCGCCGATCTGGGAGGTCAGCCACTGGCAGCTTGACCTGGTGCTGTTGCTCAAGGAGCTCGGCGCCCCGGCCAGGGATGAGACCGTCGAGAGCTATCTGCATCGCTGCGGGATCTCCGTGGTGGAATGAGCGACGGGCTCCTTCACTGACCCAGGGACCGTTGACGAGGCGCTGGAGGCACTGAAGCACCAGCGGCGTTAGCAATTCATCGACTGCCCGAGGAAGAGCTGCGGCCGGCTAGGTCATGTTCTCGGCGGCCAGCCCCACATCTCCCTGAACCTCTCCCAGAGGCTCTCACACGAGCCCATCACCGCGGGATAGTCGATGTCGCTCTCGCGAATCGGGCGCAGATGGTGGTGTGAACCCGGCGGCGCAGCGCACAGCCCTTCTCGCCGCGGTGAAGACTGCAGGTCGCCGGACCGGACCCGCGCGGCCGATGCTCACTGTCCGGCGTGCTCGCCGCGTGGCGCCCCCGGCCCGGGCGGGAGCTCGATCTCCCCGCGCGCCGCGTGTTTGCCGCACCGGTCGCAGCGGAGGTCTGGGCCGATGTTGCCTCCGCAGCCGGCGTGGAGGGTGAGTCGGGGTGGGCCGCCCGGGGTCGGGTAGTGGCGGTCGCCCCATTTCATGAGCACGATCAGGGCGGGCGCGAGCTCGCGTCCCTTGTCGGTGAGGACGTACTTCGGCCGGCCGGGCCGCTCCGGGTCCGGAACGCGTTCGAGCAGCTCCTCGTCGGACAGCCGCTTGAGCCGGTTGGTGAGGACGTTGGAGGCGATCCCGAGTTTCTCCTGGAACTCCTCGAAGCGCGTGAGGCCGACGAGGGCGTCGCGGAGGATCAGCAGCGTCCAGCGCTCCCCGATGACTTCGAGTGATCGGGCGATCGAGCAGACCTGGTCTGGATAGTCGCGTTGAAGCACACTCCAATCGTAGCTGACTTGCTTGACAAAAGCTAGACGCCTGCGTAGTCTCGCTTGCGTGACGCAAGTCAGCCATCCCGAGGAGGAGTCATGAACCGCAAGCCGCTGATCCTGATCTCGCTGCTGTTGGCGGCGTTTGTGATCAATCTCGATACGACGATCGTCAACGTCGCGTTGCCGTCGCTCGTGCGCCAGTTGCACGCATCGGACTCGCAGCTGCAGTGGGTCGTGGACGCTTTCAACTTGCTGTTCGCCGCTTCGGTCCTGGCCGCGGGCAGCCTGTCTGACCGGTTCGGGCGCAAGGGGATGCTGCTCGCCGGCCTGTCGGTCTTCGGGTTCGCGAGCCTGGCCGGCGGGCTGACGGACAGCGCCGGCGCGCTGATCGCGGCGCGTGCGGTGATGGGCGTGGGTGCGGCGATGGTGTTCCCGTCGACGTTGTCGCTGCTCACCAACGTGTTCACCGAACGGGGCGAGCGCGCCCGGGCGATCGGCTTGTGGGGCGCGATCACGGGCGTGGCGATCGCGCTCGGGCCGATCGTCGGCGGATGGCTGCTGCAGCTATCCGAGTGGCGGAGCATCTTCTTCGCGATGACGCCGATCGCCGCCATCGCCGGCGTCCTCGTCGCGCGCTATGTCCC
>DATAUL010000353.1:0-8634 GCA_036268255.1 Solirubrobacteraceae bacterium
CCGTCCTCGGTGTACTCGGCGTTGAGCACCGGCTTGTGGGCGCTCACATACAGGTTGGCGTCATCGCCCGATGCGCCGGTACAGGGATCGTTGTAGTGGTTGCACTCCTCGATGATCATCCCGTCGAAATACGGCTCATCCACAGACGTGTTGGCGCCGTCGTTCTTCTGGAAGACCGCCAGACCATCGCCGTGAGCCGTGTATGCCAGCCATTGCTCGTAGCCCTGGGCGTCCTGTTGCGTCAGCCCCCATCCGCCGCCGGCGACACCTGTGTTGCCGGGGTTGGTGTAGCCGTCGAGGTCGTCAGGCTCAATCGCGTCCTGGCCTTCGGCCTTGCAGCCGGCGATCCGTTGGGCCATCCCCGCAGCGATGTTCGCTGCGGCGCCGGTGAGCACGCTGTTGGAGTCGCCGTACTTGTAGGCGGCGAATCCGCGGGTGTCGAACCAGTACTCGCCCGCGTAGCCGTCCATCTGATACTGCTTGGCGTCGTTGCCGTAGTCGGCCGCAGCAAAGTGCGAGGCGTCAGGCTCGTCCTGCTGCGCCCCGGCTTCGATGTAGCAGATGCTGTACTTCCCGGCGGCGTGCAGTTGCGAGACCACCGTGGACGTCGCGTTGGGCTCGTTGTTTGATCCCATCGACCCGGCGTCGGTGAAGTCGTCCGTATCCCAGATGTTCGCCGTCGAGGCGGCGCCTGAGGTCATCGACGGGAGGCTGCCCCCGTCGATCTGCCAGTACCACTGGGGTGTCACCCCGTTGCCGGCTGCCGGCGGCAGCTCATACGAAGTGGCAGCGTTGGCAGACGGCTGCCCGCCAACGGAAATCGCGAATGCGGCCAGCAACCCGGCCAGCCCGGCGAGAAGGGCAAGCTTCACGAGGAGCCTCCTTATGAGCGGTTTGGTTCCCGCGCGTCGATGCGCGCGCGGTGCTTCACGCGGCCGGAGCGACGGAAGCTGACTTTGGACCGGCTAACGGCCCGTCTCTATCGGCATGTCGCCGGTCGAGCTTGAGCCAAAGACTTCGTGTCCGGCGGATCTACACCAGCGCGTGGTTTCTGACCGACGGCATCAGTCCGAGACGCCGTGCGTGACTGTCGGCGGGCACCTGGCGAGACAGGCGAGCAGACCGATCAGGAATCGAGAAGCGCCGACCCGCAGCCGCAGGTAGCGTGATCGTCATAGACATCACGATCAACGCGACGGAGTGGATCACGGTCGCCCCGCCAAACCTGCACAGACGCCACCGTAAGACGCTGAGCCGAGAGCTCCTCCTAAGTTGCAGCTGGTCCTGGTTGAGAGCCGACCACTATTGAAGGGAACCGAGACTCATGAAGACAATGACATGTAAACAATTGGGTGGACCATGCGATTTCGCGCATCGCGGAAAGACCGCCAATGAGGTCATAAAAGCGCAAGACAGCCACCTGAAGGAAATGGTCGCAGGCGGTGATGACACGCACAAAAGTGCGTTGAGCGAGATGCAGGGTAGGTGGAAAAAGCCCCTGTCAGGGATGGCGTGGTATCGAAAAGCCAAGCGTGATTTTGCTGCGCTTCCCGAAGACTGATGACCTGTGGGTCACCAGAGCTGGCGGCTGGCCAGCTGGGCGCCCTCTGCCAGCGAACCCAGCTTGGCGTAGGCGATCGACGGGAACACGGGCACGAAGTCGGCGAACGTGGCAAAGCCACAATCGGTGCCGCCGATCACGCGTTCGGGCCCGACTAGGTTGGCAAAGCGCACGAGCCGTTCGGCAACGAGCTCGGGATGCTCGACGTAGTTGGTCGTCGAGTCGATGACGCCGGGGATGATCACCTTGTCGTCGGGGAGCTTGATCTCTTCGAACACGCGCCATTCGTGCTCGTGGCGTGGGTTGGCGGCTTCGAATGAGATCGCGGCTGGCCGAGCCGCGAACACGATCTTAAGGATCTCGCCCAACGCGACATCGTGGTTGTGGGGGCCTTCGTAGTTGCCCCAGCAGAGGTGGATGCGCATCGCCTCCCCTGGGATGTTGCGCGTGGCGGCGTTGACGGCCTCGATGTGGCCGCGGATGACCTGCTTCCAGTCACCGAGCTCAAGATCGGGGAACTGGACGTGATGGCCGACCGCGAGGTCCGGGCAGTCGATCTGCAGGATCAGGCCGGAGCGATGGATGGCCTCGTATTCCTCACGCATCACATCGGACAGGGATTGCAGGTAGGCGTCGTGGCTCGGGTAGTGCTGGTTCTCCAGGAACAGCGTGATGACTCCGGGAGAGGCAGCGGTCATGAATCCCTCCACCGCCCTGGCGTCCGCGACCGCGGAGGTGAGGTTCGCGACGTCCCGTTCGACGCTGTCGCTGTCGGTCCGCCGGACCTCACCGATGCACGCCGGCGTGGGAATCGCCTCGGCGACGGCGGCCGCGAGTTGGGCGCCCCACTCCGGGAACTCCTCGGCGTCGAGTTGCCGGCTCAGGCCCGCGCCCTGACCGCCGAACCCACTCGCCCGTTCGGTGATGTAGGTGGAATAGTTGGGCTTGCTCATCTCGCCGTCTGAGACGATGTCGATCCCCGCTTCCACCTGGAGGCGGACCACCTCGTCGACTGCGCTGCGCAGTGCGTCCTCGTACCCGTCGGTCTCGGCTTCGCGCAGGGCCGCCGGACGCGGCAGGCTGCCGGTGTGGGTCGTCAGCAGACGCTCAGATGATCGTTTCATGCCGTCTCTCTCCTCCCTTGCCATTCCTGCACGCCGTTCGTTAGATCAGCGGCGTGATGTTGTCCTCATAGGGGATGCCCAACAGCGCCCTGCCGTAGACCTCCTGGTTGACCAGCGGGTCGGCAACCGCGTGGCGCGCGGCGGTGTTGGAGTCGCGCCAGATGCGCTGCAGTGGACTCACGTCGGCGAAGCTGGAGGCACCGTGGGCTGAGAGCAGCGCGTCGATCGCCTCGCGGACCTTGGTGATCGCGTACGCCGTGTCGGCCCGCACCCGTGCCCGCCGGAGATAGCTGAGCTTCTCGCCCGCCGCCGCGGCGTCGTCAATGTCGCCAGCGGCTCGAAAGGCATGGAGATGAGCGGTATCGATCAGCGTCGCCGCGTTGGCGACCTGGAGCTGGAACGCGTTCGAATCGATCTGGCGCTCGAACTTCGTGTACGAGATCCCTCGCTTCGGCGCCTTATCGATGACGAAGCGCAGCGCCGCCCGTCCCAAGCCGAGCTGTGGGCCGGCGAGGATCAGCGTCAAGACGGGGATGAACGACGAGCGGTACAGCGCCTCCTCGGTGTGCTCGGTGGCGTACTCGTTCTCGATGGCCCGCGGCACCGAGTGCAGCCGATGCTCGGGCACGAACACGTCCTCGGCGATGATCGTGTTGCTCCCCGTGCCCTTCATCCCGGTCACGAACCAGGTCTCTTTGATCGAGAGCTCGCTCATCGGAATGAAGGCGAGCGCCTGGTCCGCCGGCTTGCCGGCGTGGTCGGGGACGACGATCCCGACGAGAGCCCAGTCGGCGTGCCAGCTCCTGGACGCCCATGGCCACTGACCGCTGACCCGGTAGCCGCCCTCGACCTTGCCCACATCGGCCGACGGGTTGAGTACGCCGGCGACCTTTGCGTCGGGATTGGCACCGAAAATGTCCTGCTGGGCCTGGTCGGGAAGCACACCCACCATCCAGCTGCAGACGTTGGTCAGCGCCACCACCCACCCGGTGGAGCCACAGGCCTCGCCGACGGCGGCCGACACCTCCAGCTTCTCGCGGATGGTCATCTCGTAGCCGCCGAAGCGACGGGGCACCGTGACCTTGAACGCCCCGGCGGAGGTCAGTGCGTCGATGTTGGCCTGGGCGATGCGGCGGTTGGCCTCCGTCTCCTCGACATTGGCCGTCAGGATCGGCTTTGTCTCCTCGATGCGGAGCAGTAGCTCCTTGAGTGACGGGGCCTGCAGCGAGGCTGGTGCGGTGGTCACGGTTGGTTCCTCTCGTCCACTTTGCTCTCTCCCGGTGTCGGTGCGCCTGTCACTCGGCGGGCAGAATCCGCTTCAGGCTGCCCGCGACCTCCTCGTGGTTGTGGCGCAGGTGATCGGTCATGGCCGCACGCAGCGCTTCGCCATCGCGGGCGCGAGCGGCGGCGAGCAACGGCTCGTGGCGCTCACGCGGGCTGCGTGTGAACAGCACGTCAGTCTCCATGTAGACGATCCGGATGTATCGCTCCGCGGCATGCCATAGCTCAGTGGTCACGCGCTCCAGGCGCGTGGTCAGGACGGGCGCCATGAGCGCCGTGTGAAAAGCGTTGTGGGCGTCCCAGAACGGGTCGGAGTCCGTGGCCGCCGCCGACAGCAGATCGAACTGGCGCTCGACGATCTCGACGTGGGCGTCGGTCAGCCGCGCGGCGGCGCGACCAAGGGCGTCGGCCTCGACGAGCTCGCGTATCCGGTAGATCTCTTCCAGCTCGCTGAGGTCCAGGGGGGCGACGACAGCCGTGCGGCCGGGACGCAGCAGGACGAGCCCCTGACCCGAGAGGCCCTGCAGCGCTTCGCGCACCGGGCTGTGGCTGACGCCGAGGTCGGCTGCCAGGTCACTGATCGACAGTGTCTCGCCGGGCCGCAGACGACCTTCGAGGATTGCCCGGCGAACGGCGTGCCCGACTCGGTTGACGAGCGACTGAGACTCGGGAAAGAGAGGCGCGATGCCGGTTCTCGTCGTCACGTCTGCGCCTCTGAATCATCCTCAGGCCAGCGGAGCCGTCTCGGGCGGCAGTCGCAGGTCCAGCGGGGTTCCTGGATCGAATTCCCCGGCGAAGCTGCGCCGGTGCAGTTCGGCGGCGTCACCGCTCTCACGCCAGGCCGCGAGCAGCCGTTCGGAGTCGACATTGACCCCGATCGGATTGACCTCGAACTCGGGGGCCGTGCGCATCCACTCGGTGGAGGCCGCCCAGTCGCCGAAGTTGTCGGCCTGCAGTTCGACGCTGTTGCCGTCGGGATCGACGTAATACAGCGATGTTGTCAGCCCGTGATCCAGGCACGCGTGCGGGACGATGCCCTCACCTCTGAGCCGGTCGTAGGTGTCCAGCAGCTCGCCGATGTCGGCGTACTCGAACGCGAGGTGGTGCATCCCGGTGTGGGGGATCTTGTCGGGGTCGTCACTCAGCGCCGGATGAGCGAGCAGCGCCACGCGATGGTTCGCGCCGTCATTGGTCATCCATGCGCCGAACCGGCTGTGGTGGTTGGTCGTCATCCCGACCACTGTCCCGTACCAACTGATCATCTCCTGCACCTGGTTGGTCTTCAGCGTCACGTGATGCAGGACCGGGCGCGGCGTCGAGTGTGAGCTCATGGGGCCCCTCTCTCAATTCAGTTCCACAGTTGCTTGACACCGCCTCCCGGACGGCGAGGGCGCCGACGAAGGAGTGCGACATCGACCCGCCGCCCTCGATGCACCTCGTCTCCGTTCAGCCTACAGGATCGATTTGCGTTAATCGATAATCTGGGGGCCTGCGAGAGGAGAGGGAATGAGCTCACCGAAGGAGGACAGCGCGGCGCCGGCCCCTGCGGCGGCCGGCCCGGGCCGAGCTGGTGGGAAGCATGGTCCGCCGGGCGGAGGTGACCGAGGGGCGTGGGCTCAGGGTCGCGCCGGAATGATGAGCACGGCCGAGCTCCCCGACCGCACCGAGGTGCTGATCGCCGGCGGGGGTCCAGTCGGCCTCGCCGCGGCGGTCGAGCTCGGACAGCGTGGGATCACGTGCGTGGTGATCGAGCCGCGGGCGACGGTGTCACACGCCCGGCCGCGTTGTAAGACGATCAGCATCCGCTCGATGGAGCACTTGCGCCGATGGGGCATCGCCCACCGGCTGCGCGAGCGCGCCCCGCTGCCCGTCGCCTGGTCGCAGGACGTCGTCTTCTGCACGTCGCTGACCGGCCACGAGCTGTCGCGTTTCAGCGGCGTGCTCGGTCTCTCGACGGACGGCTACCGCTCCGCCGAGACCGGTCAGCAGGCCCCCCAGTACGTACTGGAGGAGCTGCTGCGCGATGTTGTCGAGGAGCTGCCCGCGGTGACGTTGGCCACCGGCCGGCGGGTGACCGGTCTCGATCAGGACGATGACGCGGTGGAGATCGCCGTGGCCGACGACGCGGGCGAGCGGTCGGTGATCTCCGCCGCCTACGTCGTCGGCTGCGACGGGCCTCGCAGCGCAGTGCGCGCCGCGATCGGCGCCGACTACGTCGGTGAGCATGCGCTGCGACCCAACTTCGGGATGGTCTTCCAGGCGCCTGAGCTGCTGGAGCGCACTGCTCACGGCCCGGCGGTCCAGTACTGGATCCTCAATCGGATTGCACCGTCGCTCATGGGGCCGATCGACCTGCACGGCACCTGGTGGATCATCGCCTTCGGGGTCGATCGCACGACGGGCGAGCGAGACGCGAGTGCGATCATCGAGGGCGCGGCCGGGACGTCGGTCCAGGCGACCGTCCTCTCACATGATCCATGGACCGCTCGCATGCAGCTGGTCGACCGCGCGCGTGACCGCCGCGTGTTCATCGCCGGGGACGCGGCCCACCTCAACCCCCCGTTCGGCGGGCACGGACTGAACACCGGGATCGGCGATGCCGTCGACCTCGGATGGAAGCTCGCAGCCGTCCTACAGGGCTGGGGTGGCCCAGGCCTGCTCGACAGCTACGAGGCCGAGCGTCGGCCGATCCAGACGCGCGTAATCGCAGCCGCGGCGGCCAACAACCGGGTCCTCGCCGCCGACCTGCTCGACGACGACGCCGATGCGCCGGGCGAGCGGGGAGAGCGCGCGCGGCACGAGGCCGACTCCAGGATCCAGGCCGACAAGCGCGCCGAGTTCCATGCTCTGAGTCTCGTCCTCGATCTCGCTTACGAGAAGTCGCCGGTGATCGCCGCGGACGGCCCCGGTCCCGTGCTGGGCGACGACGACGATCCGGTCACGGAGGCGCGCCCGGGCGCGCGACTCCCCCACGCCTGGGTGGCCCCCGGCCGATCGATGCACGACGAGCTGGGCAGCGGCATGACGCTGCTCGCCCTCGGAGACGACCCGTTCGAGCGGTTGGTGCGCGCGGCGGACGACCGCGGGGTGCCTCTGCGGGTCGTCCGCCAGGACAGTACTCTGCGCGATCACTACGGCGCGGCGCTGATGCTGGTACGACCCGACCAGCACGTCGCCTGGTGCGCTGACCGGATGCCCGACGATGTCGCCGGATTGATCGACCATGTCCGCGGCGCGGGCACGAGCGGAGGTGGCAGATGACGCGCGTAATCGCCTTTGACGTAAACGAGACGCTGCTCGATCTGCGAGCCTTGGACGGACCGTTCGAGCAGCTCCTCGGCTCACCGTCGCTGCGCGCCCCGTGGTTTGCGCAGATGTTGCAGCTCTCCTTTGTCGGAGGCCTGACGGGCGACTACGTCGACTTCACGACGGCCCAGCGGGCCGCCCTGCGGATGGTTGCCGCGCGGTCCGGCCGAACGGTTAGCGACGATGCGGTGACCGCGATGGTCGATCGGATGAGCTCGCTGCCACCGCACCCCGAGGTGCCCGCGGCGCTGGCCCGCCTGCGAGATACGCCGCTGACGGTGGTCGCGTTGACCAACTCGGTGCAGGCGGTGGCCGAGGCTCAGGTGCACAACGCCGGGATCGGCGGCAGCCTCGATGCCGTCATGTCGGCCGACGCCGTGCGGGCGCTGAAGCCGGCCGCCGCTCCCTACCTCGCGGTCGCCGAACGCTACGGCGTCCCCATCGGCGAAGTCCGGCTGGTCGCCGCCCACGCCTGGGATGTCTCCGGCGCTCTGGCCGCCGGCGCCCGGGCCGCATTCGTGGCCCGGCCGGGAATGGTGCCCAGTCCGCTGGGTGCACAGCCGGAGATCGTCGCGTCCGACCTGGCGGCGATCGTCGACCGAATCGTCGAACGCGACACATGACCCAAGGAGACACATGACCGGACTCGAGGCTCGCGACCGAACCGACATCTTCGTCCCCCACGCCTTCGACGAGCAGTTCATCGACCTCGGCGAGATCCGCATGAACTACGCCACCGTGGGCGAGCCGGACCGGCCCGCGCTGCTGCTCGTTCCCGCCCAGACCGAATCGTGGTGGGGCTATGAGCAGGCGATGCCGCTGCTCGCCGAGGGCTTTCAGGTATATGCGGTCGACCTCCGCGGCCAGGGCCGGACGACCCGGACTCCTGGGCGCTACACGCTGGACAACATGGGCAACGATCTCGTTCGCTTCATCGACCTCGTGATCCGACGCCCGACGATCGTCAGCGGCAACTCCTCCGGCGGGGTGCTGGCGGCCTGGCTGGCCGCCTACGGCAAGCCGGGTCAGCTGCGCGGCGCCGTGTGCGAGGACCCGCCACTGTTCTCCTCCGAGGTCAACCCGGCCTGCGGAGAGTCGATCCGGCAGGCGATCGGTCCGATGTTCGCCCTCATGAACAAGTGGCTGGGCGACCAATGGTCGCTCGGCAACTGGGCGGGCATGCAGGCCGCCATCCCCGCCGAGCTTCCGCCGTACGTTCTGACGGCGCTCGGGCGCATGCGGATGGGCGCTCCGCCCAACCCGGGCGCCCCAAACGAGCCGCCCCAGAACATGAAGGAGTATGACCCCGAATGGGCGCGATCGTTCTGGACCGGACTGGCGAGCGCGGGCTGCGACCACCTC
>DATAUL010000354.1:0-8261 GCA_036268255.1 Solirubrobacteraceae bacterium
CAGCGGCGCCACGTTTCCGGCCTCGTCGAGGCACAGGAGCAGCGGCAGCTCGAGCCGGCCGCCGGCCAGCGTGGCTCGCTCGTAGGCGCGGTCGACGATCTCCGACAGGAGCGCGAGAAAGATCGGACGGAGCAGCTTCGAGGCTTTCGCGTCGCCGATCAGGTACAGCGTGGCGCGCTCGTCGAGCAGCCGGTCGGGGTCGATCTCGCACGACCGCGCCGACCGCAGCACCCGCGCGAAGCGATAGGCGCGCAGGAGCCCCTGGGCGGTGGCCTCGATCGAGGAACGCGTGCGATCGGCCTGGGCCTCGAAGGCCCGCAGGGCGTCATAGGTGGCATGCGCGCCCTCCAGGTCGGCCTCGTCGCGCGCGGTGCCCGTCAGCTGCGAGACGGCGACGTCGAGCTCTCGCGAGCCCTGCCCGTAGGCCCAGCGAACGACCGCCCCCATCCCGGCGTCCGTGCGCGCCGCCGTGTACAGGAGCGGGGCGAGCCGCTGCTCGGCGGCGATCGCCCAGAAGTCGCCGCCCTCCACGCCTCTTTGATCGAGCTCGCCGGCCGCGGCCAGGCGCCACGCGGCCTCGAGCGCCCCGTCCCAGGTGGCCGCCGCGCGCAGCGGTGACCACGTCTGCGCCTCGCTGCCGCTCAGCGCGAACGGATCGAAGACGTATACCCGGCCAAGCGCCCGCCGCCGCGCCTCCGTGCAGGCGAGCAGGTCGGTCTTGATCGACGAGGCCACCGCCGGACCGTCCCACTCGAGCAGCGCCGGCACCGCCAGCCCGGCGGACTTGCCCGACTGCGGTGGTCCGAAGGCCACGAGTGCGTGGCGCTGCTCGGCGTACAGCAGCCGCCCGCGGCAGCGACCGAGCGCCAGGCGACCTGCCCGCGAGGCACCGTGCAACGACCGTAACTCGCCGCCTGACGCCCAGCGCGCACCGGGTGATCGTCCGCGCAGAGCGGCCACCAGGCCCCGGCGGGCCGCTGCGGTCATCAGTCCGGTGACCACCGCCGCCAGCAGGCCGAACGCCGCATAGAACCCGGACGGACCGGGGAGGAGGGAGCGCTCGGAGCGCGGCCACGCGCCGGCCGGGTCGCCCAGACGCGTCGGCAGGCGCACGAGTACGGTCAGCAGCTGTCCCGAGGAGGTGTGCGGCCAACCGGATCCGAACAGCGCACCGGCCAGGCCGCCCCACAGCCACAGCGCCAGGACGAGCGCGACGGCGATCCCGATCAGGGCGAGCAGCCCGGCGTCGGAGATCGGCGTCGAGCGGTTCGTCGTCATCGCCGGCTCCCGGCGGAGGAGGCGCTCATCCCGGCGTCGGTGTTCGTCAGTTGGGCCTCGATCCGCGAGCGGCGGTGGGCGACGACGAACGACCGTGCGCCCACCCTCCACAGGGCCTGCCCCGCCGACAGCATCGAGATCAGCTGCGCCTCGGACTGCGAGAGGCCGAGCAGCGAGCGCGTGAGCGGGACCTGGCTTTCGTCCTGGTGATAGACGATCCGCGTGGAGGCGTCGGCGATCAGGCCCTCGGCGATCCGCGCCGCGCGCGACCCGGCATCACCGGCGGCCTGGAGGTCGGCGAGCTTGTGCAGGACGACGAGGTTCATCACGCCGAACTGGCGGGCAAGCTTGAAGTTGGACTGAAACCACTCGCCGAGACCCGTGTGCTGGACGATCTTCCACGACTCGTCGGCGACGTTGATGAGTCGCTCGCGTCCGGGTCGCTCGGCCGTACGGGCGAGCAGCGCGCTGATCCAGGCCGTCGCGCACGCCATCAGGATCCCGACCGCCGGCGAGTCGCGGACGGCGTGCAGGTCGAGCACGAGCAGCTTGGCGTCGAGGTCGAGTCCAGGCGTCGTCGGACCGTCGAACATCCCGCGCAGCGGTCCCTCACACAGATCCTGCAGTGCCAGCGCCGCCCGCCGCGCGTCGCCGGCGAGCGCCTCCGCCGTCGTCTGCAGCCGCGCGGCCATGTCCGCCACCGGCGAGAACAGCACCGACGCGATCTCGGGCAGCGTCGGCTCGCCGCCGCCCCGGGCGCGGACAACCCGCAGAGCCTCACGCAGCGCGCCCGCCTCCAGCTGCGTCAGCGACTCGCCCAGCGCGGTGACGGTGACCGCTCGCAGCAGCTCCAGCTGGGCGTGCTCCTCGGGCCGGGAGGCAAGCGGGTTAAGCCGCACCCCGCCGCCGGGCACCAGTGAGATCGGCGTGACTCCGACGGCGTCGCAGAGCGGCCCGTACTCGCGCTTGACGTCGAGCACGAACGCCCGGCGGCCGAACAGCAGCATGCGCCACAGCAGGGTCTTCACCAGCGCGCTCTTGCCCTGGCCGAGCTTGCCGAGCACGATCGCGTTGGGATCGTCGAGCACGCCCTCCGCGTAGAGGACCCACGGGTCGTAACAGAACGCTCCGCCGCCGGAATCGCGCCCCACGAACACGCCGCGACCTCCCAGGCCGCCGGCGTTGACGAACGGGTAGATCGCCTGGGCGTGGCGGGTCGTGCAGCGGTGTCCCGGTCGTTGCACGCTGCGCAGGCTCATCGCAGGCCCCGGCACAGCGGCAGGGTGAAGGCAAATGCCTCGGCCTGCTGTCCGTACAGGCGGTGCAGCTCCAGGCGGGCCCGGGCGGCGTGCTCGAGCACCTCCCCGCAAGCGCGTTGCAGGTCCTCCGGGTCGCGCCCCGAGACCGTCACGAACCCGCTCAGGCGCACCTCGCCGTGGCCGGCGGCCAGCTCGGCCTCGCGGCGCATCGTCGCGTCGGCGGCCTGGCGCTGGCGAGCGGTCTCCGACTGACCGAAGCGCACCCGTAGCTCGCGATCGGCGCGGTCGCGCGTGACCGCCGCCTCGATCTCCCGCGTCGAGCGATCGGTGGCCAACGGCTCGAACGTCACCGCCACCGAGCGCACGGCGGTCGAGTGACCGAGCAGCGCGTCCATGAACATCGGCGAGACGTTGATCCGCGGCCACGCGCCGATCCAGTAGGTCGCGTG
Source organism: Solirubrobacteraceae bacterium (assembly GCA_036268255.1). Lineage (GTDB taxonomy): Bacteria > Actinomycetota > Thermoleophilia > Solirubrobacterales > Solirubrobacteraceae > Palsa-465. The sequence continues at coordinate 2,987 of DATAUL010000354.1, forward strand.
CACGGCACCGTCGGAGCGGAAGTGGTCCCAAGCCTCGCGAGCGCCCAGCGGCCAGGCGTTGACCTCGCTGAGGCCGTCCCGGTCGCGATCGGCGGCCTCCAGGGTGGCCAGTTCCGCCCGCGCGAACGGATCGAAGGCCGTCCGCAGCGCCCGGGCCAGCTGGCCGGGGCTGAGCGCTCCCAGCACCGTGACGTCGGCCGCCTCCAGCCCCTGGGCGACCCGTTCGGTCTGCTCCACGAGGGCCCGGGCGATGGCGTCGCGGCCGCGCTCGCGCACCCGGCGTCCATCGACCTGCACGGCCAGTAGGACCTCGTGCTCCTGGGTCACCCGCGTGCTCGACGAGATCAGCTCCAGGTAGGACTCGATCATCGCCGTCCCCCGCAGCGGAACCGCCGGATCGCGCTCGGAATGCACCCAGCGCGCCAGCTCGTCGCCCTGCGCCGGAGCCGTGCGCTCGATCCACTGCAGCCTGCGAATCGCCGTCCCACCTGAGCCCGACAGCACCAGCCCCCAGCGGGCCAGCCGGCGCTCCTGCGCCTCCTGGTCGAGCAGTGAGAACGCCGCCACCCGACAGGCCAGCACGGCTGTCAGCCGCCGTCCGGATCGCTCCGACAGCGCCCCGATCGCGCGCTCCCGGTGGTCGACGGAGACGATCCGCACGTCCCTGAGGGACTCGGGTGCCACCGGCGGCGCAGGACTCAGCTCGCCGCCGCCGCGCGCCACGACACCGGCCTCGGTGACCGGTGAGCGGAAGCGGTGCCGACGGCGCATCCGCCTTCCGGCGAACCACATCGCCACCGGCGCCCACTCCTGCAACGTCCGGCCGCCCAACGGCGCAAACGCCGCTGCACCCGCCAGCGCGCAGACGATCATCGCCAGGAACGCGCCGCCGGCGGATGGCGCCCGGTCCAGGATGAGGATCGCTGTCAGCGCCCCGGTCGCGAGCACCGCGACCTGTCCGCCGCGCACCGCCCCGAAGATCCCCCGTCGCTCGAGCGGGCCGAACGAGTATGTCTGACGCGCGTCGGTCATCGCCCGTCCTCTTCGGGCGGGATGGCGGGCGGACGCGGTTCGGGGCTCGGCAGCGTCGGCGGTTTCGCGTCGGGAACGTCGTCATCCGCGAAATCGGTCTGAAAGAAAGAACGTTCGGGGTCGAGTGCGTCAAGTCGCTGCGGAGGTCCCTCGCCATGGAAGTACTCCGACAGCGACTCCAGCCCGGGAGCCGAGAAGTGACGTCGTGGCGGGCCCGAACCCTGGTCAGAGGAGTCCGCGTCCCCGGTTGGTGGGGCGGGCTGTTGCGAGGACTTGCCCGGCTCCCCGATCGACCTACCGCCGCTGGTGGCCACCGCGGTGGCAGCCTCTTCGGCCGCTGCCTCGACGCGCGGCTCGGAGACGGGCACGGACTCACCGTCAGCCTGAGTCGGCGTCGGGGCGGGGCGGTCGGGCGCCGCTCCGTTGCGGGCGTTATGCGCCATCTCCCGGAGGCGAGAAGGGAGCGCGTCGACGAAGTCGATCGAGGCATCGCTCAGGTCGCGGCCACCGTCACGCGCGGTCGCCAGGCGCTGCATCGGCACGTGGCGCATCCCTGCGGCAGCCGCGCTGGCCAGTTCGTGGAGGGGCAGCAGGCGCAGGAGCGCCCATGGGGAGAAGGCCGCGAGCAACACGAGCGTCAGGCCCGCCAACAGGGAGGTGATGCTCAGCGCCGCCGCGTGCTGGAGGGCCGCACCCCCGAGCTCGAGGACGGCCACGATCGCGAACTTGGAAAGGATCAGCGCGATCAGGAGCTCGACGGCTCGCACGGCCCAGATGCGGCGGGCGGGCCACACCAGGGCAGCGAAGAACAGCGGCAGCATCAAGACGATCACGTACACCGCCGCCTCGCGCACGAGCAGCTCCAGCCACAGGGTGATCGCGCCCGCGACGGTCAGCAGCGCGACGAAGAAGGCGACGAAGGGATTCGACGCCGCGACGCCGATGGCGACGTGACCGAGGAATGTCCCGCCGGCGTTCCCCGAGGCCGACGCGACGATCGCCGACATCTCGTCGGACGCCGCCAACAGGAGCATCGTGATCGGCGCCGCCACCCCGACGGCCAGCATTCCCAACGGGAGATAGCCGAACGCCGCCCGCCCCAGCAGTGTCATGTCTGACCGGAGCAGGGCCTGGATCGCGGCCGCGAACAGGAACGGCAACGTCAGCAGCGCTGATACCGCGGCGACGCGCCAATAGGCGGAGGAGAACCACGTGCTCTGGAGGTTGGGCCGAGCGCTCGCGTCGATCAGCTTGGCCGTCGTCTGCAGGGCGGCGCGCGCCCCCCCGGTGACCCAGGCGACCACGGCGGCCAGACCGACGGCCGCGCCTGCTGCCTTGGTACCTGATCCGAGGAGTCCCTTCAGCGCGCCGCCTGGATTGCCGCTGATGAGCTTCTTGCCGACTGTGATGACGGTCTTGGGGTGGGAGACCACCTTGCAGGCCGTGCCGACGAGCCCGCTGATCAACCCGGCCGCCTTGCAGATGACCCCGTGGGTGCGCATGAGGCCGCGTTGTGGAGCGGCGACCGCCGGGGCGGCCCTGGCGCCGGCGACGATCGCGACGGCGACGAGCACGAGGGCGATGGTCGAAGCCGGCCGCATCATTTGGCCGTCGTCCCGAGGTGCTGGAAGAAGTTGACGAGGCCGGGGGCGGCGCCGACGATCAGCGCGGCCGCGCCCGAGGTCAGAGCCGCCATGCGGCCGCGAGCGGCGTAGTGGTGGTTGTGGGAGTGCGAGGCGACCGCCCAGAGCCCGGCCCCGATGAACGCTCCGAGCAGCGCGATCGCGAGCGCCCACGCTTCGGCTCCGTTGACGAGCTGCTGGAGGACGTTGCTGCCCGGCAGCCCGCGCGGGTCCGGATGAGCGGTGACTGCCTTCACGAACAGTGGTGACATCCCAGACTCCTTGAGTCTAATTGAGCCAATTGATTGTTGACCAGGCTATCTGATAGAACACGGATTCGTTAGAGCTGTTTGTCAATAATTAGTTTCAATTAGAAAGGACTGCAGCCATGACGTCTCCTGTCGCGTTCGAAGCCGGAGAGGGCTGTCTGGGGACCCTGGATGAGGTGGCCGAGCTGTTCGCCGAGCAGGCGTCACGGGTGCGCCGGCTGGTGCGGGCGGGGGTGCGCGCGCCCGAGCCGTTGGTCGAGGATGCATGTCAGCTGGCGTGGGTCCGGCTCTTTCAGCACCGGGCTCGCGTGCGCCGTGACACCGCCACCGCCTGGCTGGTGAGAACCGCGATCCGCGAGGCGTTGAAGCAGATGCACCGCGTTGGACGGGAGCTGTCACTCGAGGCGTTGGCCGAGACGGCCGGTGAGGACCCGCCGTCGGCGCCCGCCCTGCTTGACGACCTCATCGACCACCGCGCGAGGCTGGAGGCGATCAGGATCCTCCCCGAGCGCCAGCAGCGGCTGGTGTGGCTCCAGGGGCTGGGGCTGACCTACACCGAGATGGCCGGGCAGACCGGAACGACGCGGCGGACGGTCGAGCGCCAGTTGCTGCGGGCCAAGCGCACACTGGCCGGCCAGGAGGCATGAGAGCTTCGGGCCGCCTCGGAAGTCGGGGGGGTTGCGTCGCGGCCTGACGAGGGTTCAGACTGTGCGCCATGGGCCACACCGAGCGCGTGCCTCGCATGCGGGGTCTGACGTTTGCGGCGGTGGCGCTCGCGTGCCTGGCCACACCGGTGAACGCCGGGGCGCACCTCCGCTCGGGCACGGTCGCCGTCGACTACCAGGCGAGCGTTCGGCATCCCGACACTCCCGCGTACGCCACCCAGGTCTTCCAGAGCGACCGTGCCCTCGGCATCACGGTCACGTCCGGGCACACCGTCGTGCTGCTCGGGTATCTCGGCGAGCCGGTGTTCCGACTTGACGACGCCGGACTGTGGGTGAACCAGACCTCTCCGACCGCGGCAGCAGACCGCTTGGCCCCCAAGACGAAGCCGACCACTGCCACCGGCCCAGAGTGGCGACTGCGCCGAGGACGTCACTCGGTCGTGTGGCAGGACGCGCGCGTGCAGGGTCTCCCGGCCGGTGTCGCGCGGGGAGTATGGAGCGTGCCGCTGATCGTCGACGGTCACCGCTCCCGCCTCGATGGTCGACTGCATCGCTTCCCGGCGCCGTTGCTCTGGCCATGGCCGGCGCTCCTGGCGGGAATCCTGTCCGCCGCGGTACTCCCGATGCGCACCGGCCGAGCGGATCGCGTGCGCGCCGAGGCGATTTGGCTCGCCCTCCTGTGCGCGCTCGCCTCCACCGTGCTGGCGGTCGTCTTCGCGCTCGATCCCTACGCCTCGCCCGGCACGTGGATCGAGAGCGCGGACGGAATCGTCTTCATCGCGGTCGGAGTCGGCGTCATCCTCCGGGGACCCCGTCACTGGCACGCCGGCGCGGCGATCGGCCTCGGGCTTCTCGGGGTGGGAATCGGGCTGTCGAAAGGCGCGGTCTTCTTTCACCCGATCGCGCTCGCAATCCTGTCTGGGACGGTCGTCCGCTACGCGGGTATCACCGCGATCGGCGCCGGCGGCGGCGCGGCCGCACTCGGCTGCTGGATCTACGCCCGAGCGCCCGATCAGGTCTCCGGGCCGGAACGCTGGGAGCTTTTGCCACCGTGGGGGTCGACAACCCTCCCAGCGTCGCCAGACATCGACGACGGCCGGGCGGGCGGGCCACCTCACCATTCGCATCCAGAGCCGTCGGGCCCCTGACGTTGATGCGTTCTCGTCAGCGCTTGGCGCGCCCGCGCTTGCGCCGCTTGCGCTCGGCCGCGCTCAGTTTGCGGGCCTTGGGCGGGGCCCTGGAACCCGGAACGTTCTGACGGTCGCGTTCGGCAGCGGCTCGGGCGGTCACCGGCGCCCGGCGACGCGCGTCGCGCCAGATGAAGTAGGAGATCCCGCCGAGCACGATGAACGCGCCGAGGGCGATGGCGATCGCGCTGTTGCCCGAGAGGCCACTCGAGCCCGACGTGCTGGCCGTGGCGGTGCTGATCACCGTCGGTGTCGCGGTGGTCGTCGTCGGGACCGCGCCCGGCGAGGTCAGCCCTCCTCCGAGTGATCCCCCGGCCGACGGCGATGGCGACACGGGTGCGGGGGCGGTGGCCGACGGCGTGCTCGTGGCGGTCGCGGCGTGCTTCTTGCCACCTCCCGCGGCGACCGCCGCCGCCGGCAGCCCCACAAGGACTCCCAGCAGTCCGCAGAGCCAGAACGCCGCCCAGACCCGCACCGCCGACCGCCTCACGGTCAACCGA
>DATAUL010000355.1:0-9868 GCA_036268255.1 Solirubrobacteraceae bacterium
ACGTCTGCCTGCTTGGCGATCACGCCCTCGATCCGCGGCCCGCGAACCCCGCCGGGCGAGATCAGGTTGACGCGGATCCCATGTGCACCGGCCTCCCAGGACAGCGCACGCACCAGTCCGACGAGCGCGAGCTTCGAGGCACCGTAGGGAGTGCGGCCCGGGAGCGGACGCTTGCCGGTCATCGAGCCGATCACGATGACCGACCCCTGGCCACGCGCCACCATCGAGGGCAGCACGGCATGGCAGCAGAGATAGACGCCCTCGACGTTGACGCGCATCGTCTCGCGCCACTGCTCGGGCTCGATCTCCCACAGCGGCGCCGTCGGCCCGGCGATGCCGCTGTTGCACACCAGCACGTCGATCACGCCGAACGCGTCGAGCGCGGCGCGCGCCATGTTGGCCGTCTGCGCGGGGTCGGTCACGTCGGTGAGCACGACGATCCCCTCGGCGCCCCGCTCGGCGACGAGCTGGCGCGTGTGCTGGAGCTCGGGCTCGGTCCGCGCCGCCAGTACGAGCCGCGCGCCGGTCTCGGCGAAGGCCAGAGCGATCTCCCGGCCGATCCCGCGCCCGGCGCCCGTGATGGCGACGACCGGGCCGGCGGAGTACGTGTTCACGGGGTCGTCCTTGTCGATCGGATTGTCCGGACTGGGGGAGTCCACACCAAAGATCTTCGGGCTGGCCTCGGACAGCCACTCGGATCGCTCGTCGCTCAAGGTTTCGGCGCGCTGGACGAGCACGGGACCATGCCCTCCGCCGCCGGACTCTCACTCGATCGCACCTACCGTCTGGTCACCCGCAGCGACTTCGACGGTCTCGTCTGCGCCGCCCTCCTCAAAGAGCTCGGCATCATCGACGACATCCTGTTCGTTCATCCGAAGGACGTCCAGGACGGCAAGGTGCAGCTCACCGCCGGCGACATCACGACGAACCTGCCGTATCGCAGCGAGGTGGCGCTGGCCTTCGACCACCATTCGTCCGAGCGCCTGCGCGTCGCCGTCGGCGCCGCGAACCGCGTGATGGTCGCCGACGCCGACTCCGCGGCGCGCGTGGTCTACGACCACTTCGGGGCGGCCAAGCGCTTCCCGCGCGTGAGCGCCGAGATGATGGAGGCAGTCGACCGTGCGGATGCCGCCAAGCTGTCGATGGACGACATCCTGGACCCGCAGGGCTGGATCCTGCTCAGCTATCTGATGGACCCGCGGACTGGTCTCGGGCGCTTCCGTGAGTTCCGCATCTCCAACTACCAGCTGATGATGCAGCTGATCGACTGCTGTCTGACGATGTCGATTCAGGACATCCTGGAGTCCCCCGACGTCGCCGAGCGCGTCGCGCTGTATCGCGAACATGCCGACGCCGCCGCCGAGCAGATCCGCCGCGCCAGCACCGTGCACGGTCAGGTCGTGGTGCTCGACCTGCGCGACGAGCAGGTCATCCATCCCACCAACCGCTTCCTGCTCTACGCGCTGTATCCGGAGTGCCGGGTGTCGATCCACGTTCTCTGGGGCCTTCGCCAGCAGAACACCGTGTTCGCCGTCGGGCGCTCGATCGTCGACCGCTCCTCGCGGGTCGACATCGGCGCGCTGATGCTCGGCCGCGGCGGTGGCGGTCACGAGGCCGCCGGCACCTGCCAGATCGCCAACGACGACGCCGAGGCGGTGCTCGCCGAGCTGGTGGAGACCATCGCCGGCGCCGGCCGCGAGCCGGTCACGGCGTAGCCGGTCAGACCTGCCAGTCGCCGTCCTGCGGGGTGCGTGCGGCCGCCAGCGCGGTGTCGAGGTGGCGCAACGCGGCGGGCAGGCGGATCGCCAGCTCGCGTCCCGCGTCGGTGAGCGCCACCTTGCGGCTCGTGCGGACGAACAGCGGGACGCCGAGCTCCTGCTCGATCGTGCGGATGCGCCGGCTGAGCGTCGACGGGGTGACGCCGAGCCGGCTCGCGGCGCGGCCGAAATGCAGTTCCTCGACGAGCACGCCGACGGAACGGAGATCACGCAGCTCGAGCATCGCGCGACACCGTACATCGTTGCGTTCTATGCAACGCAAGTGGTCGGCCGACCCCCTTGATCGCGCGGTGGGCGCCGGTTAGCGTGCCGGACGTCAAAGGAGGATGAGGATGACCAGCATCGCGATCATCGGATCCGGCGTCTCGGGTCTGCATCTCGGCCTGTTTTTGCGGCAACACGACGTCCCCGTCACGATCTATACCGACAAGACGCCCGAGCAGATCGCATCCGGCCGCCTGCTCAACACGGTCGCCCACCATCACCACACGCTCGAACGCGAACGCGCGCTCGGCGTGCACCACTGGGACGCGGCCGACTACGGCTACGTCTGCCACCAGCACGCGATCACCGGCCTCCCGGAGCCGGTGCGCTTCCGCGGCGACTTCGACCATCCGTCGTCGGTGATCGACTACCGGCTCTATCTGCCGCGTCTGATGGAGGATTTCCAGGAGCGGGGCGGTGACGTCGTCGTCGGTTCAATCGACGCCACCACGGCCGAACGTCTCAGCGAGGGGCACGACCTGGTCGTCATCGCCGGGGGCCGCGGTCTGGGCGGGATGTTCGCCCCGCGCGCCGACAAGTCGCCGTATGACCGTCCTCAGCGACGGCTGTCGGCCGGGATCTATCACGGCGTCGAGTATTCGGAGCCCAAGGGCGTCGGGGTGCACCTCTCACTCGGGCAGGGTGAGCTGCTCGAGCTGCCGATCACCTCGCGCGAGGGGTTTGCCACCGCGCTGCTGTTCGAGAACATTCCGGGCGGGGACCTCGAGATTCTGGCCGACATCCGCTACGAGGACGATCCCGCCGAGTTCAATCGCGTCGTGCTCGCCAAGCTCCAGGAGCACTACCCGATGTGCTTCGAGCGGGTCGACCACGCCAGCTTCGGGCTCCAGGGACCGACGGACCTCCTCCAGGGCGCGCTCACGCCGGTCGTGCGTGAGGACTACGTGCGCCTGAGCAGCGGCCGTTACGCCCTGGCCATGGGCGACGCCCACTGTGTCGTTGATCCGGTCAACGGCCAGGGGGCGAACTCCGCCTCGTTCTCGGCCTGGGTGATCGGCCACGCGATTCTTCAGGACTATGCGTTCGACGAGCGCTTCTGCCGCCGCGTCGCCCGCGAGCGCGAACCGTTTGTCCACGGCGTGTCTGACTGGACGAACCTGATCCTCAACCCCCAGCCGCACGTCGTCGAGCTGCTCGGCGCGATGGCGCAGAGCAAGCCGCTCTGTGACGCCTATACGCAGAACTTCAACCATCCCGACCGTCAGTGGGACGCTCTCGCCACCCCCGAGCGAACCGCCGCCTTCATCGCCCGGTACACCGCCGATCAGGCGGCGCTCGCCTGAGTGAGGCCGGTCTCGTAGGCGAGGATCACGGCATGGATGCGGTCGCGGAGGTGCAGCTTCATCAGGATCCGTTTGATGTGCGTCTTGACTGTTGATTCCTCGATCACCAGGGTCGCGGCGATCTCGCGGTTGGAGAGTCCCCGGGCGATGAGGGCCAGCACCTCCCGCTCGCGGGGGGTGAGTTCCGCGAGCCGGTCGGTCTCGTCAATCGCGGGTGTCGGCTGCTGGATCACGTGCTCCATCACGATGCGGGTGACCGAGGGCGAGAGGAGCGCATCGCCGGCAGCGACGGTGTGGATGGCGGCGAGCAGTTGCTCGGGCCGCGTTCGTTTGAGCAGAAAGCCCGATGCCCCCGCGTTGATGGCCCCGAAGATGTAATCGTCCTGCTCGAAGGTCGTCAGAATCACGACCTTGACCTCGGGTGACACCGCCAGCACTTGGCGTGTGGCGGCGATCCCGTCGAGGTCGGGCATACGTACGTCCATCAGGATGAGATCGGGACGCAGCGCCGGGACCGAATGCACCGCGCGCCGACCAGTCGACGCCTCGCCGACGACCTGAATCGCGCTGTCGCTGGACAGCACCGCGCGCAGACCTGCGCGCATCAGGTCGTCATCGTCTACGAGGAGCACGCGGATCGGCGCGGCGCTCATCCGAGTGTCGCCTCGCTGATCGCGTAAGGGAGGCGGGCGTGGACGCAGAAGCGTGCGTCTCCGAGGCTGACTTCGAGGGTGCCGTTGAGCAGTGCCGCGCGTTCTCGCATGCCCTGAATTCCGTGCCCCGAGTCGACCCTGTCGTGGTGAGCGGTGCTCGGCAGAGGATTGGAGACGGTCAGCTCGAGCCGGCGCTCGCCGTAGGCGATTTTCACGTCGGCGTGGCCGGTGCCGTGGCGGGCGGCGTTGGTCAGCGACTCCTGCAGGATCCGGTAGGCGGCCTGGTCCAGGCCGGGGGCGAGCGGCCGGCGCAGGCCGATGACGTGCATGTGCACCGGAAGTCCGGCGGCGCGGTGGCGGTCGGCCAGCGTGTCGGCGGCGGCGAGTCCGATCGGCGGGTCGATCGTGTCATGCGTCGCCTCGCCGGTGGGGGTCTCGCGCAGGCCCCGGATGAGCTGATCGATCTCGTTGATCGTCTCTCGCGCGACGTCCTCGATCGTGTGCAGCGCGGCGCGTACCGCCTCGGGATCGCGCTCTTGTAGCAACCGCGCCCCGCCGGCTTGAACGAGGATCACGTTGATCGCGTGCGCGGCGGAGTCGTGCAGGTCGCGGGCGATCCGGGTGCGTTCCTCGGCCGCCGCCAGCTGCCGCTCCCGCTTTGTATCGCGCTCGGCGCGCTCTGCCCGCTGCACCAGATCGGCCAGTCGCTGGCGTCGCTGGCCAAGCTGATCACCGGCGATCCAGGCGGCGCCCCACAGGACGATCGCGCCCAGGATCGGAGTGGCCAGGGAGCCGCTGTAAGCGATCGCTGCGGCACCGAGGTGGATCACGCCGAGCCCGAGCACGACGACGGCGGTGACTCCGAGTCTGTCCCGGGTGCGTTGGTCGCCGGCGACAAAGAACAACGCACATGTCGGCCCGATCGGCGGACCGGGCGCGTAGCCAAGTCCCAGCATCACGGCGCTGCCGGCGGCGCACACCGCGAACACGGTCAAGGGCGCGCGCCGGTGCGCGAGCAACGGGAAGCAGGCGATCGCAGCCAGCACAACGCTGAGCGGGTTGACGCCTTCGCTGGAGCCGTGGTGGAAGCCGAGCAGCGCGAGTGTCAGCGCGAACGCCACCGCCGCGGTGCCGGCGTCCAGCACTTTCGGCGAGCGTGCGGACCTGCCGATCTGGACCGGCGCGGTGAATGCGCTCACGAACGCCACATCGAGACGAGCGTACCGAGCGGCCATCGCCCCGGAGTCATCCGACGGGGGGATCTTGAGTGCCCTCCGGGGAGGACATCCAGACCCTCCCGCGGGGTGTTTCGACGTACGGCGGCGGTCCATACGGTGGCAGCCATGAGATTTCCCCGCCTCAGAACACAAGCTGCGAAGCCGGCCGTCGTCGCGTCACCCGTACCCGAGCCGCCGCCGCTCGGCAGGTTGGCAAGCCTGACGCGATTCGTGCTGCGCCACCGCCGTCTGGTCGCTGCCGTGTGGCTTGCCGTCACCGTGATCGGACTCGCATCGGTGGGGTCGGCGACGAAGGCATTCACCGACGAGTTCTCGGTGCCCGGTCGCGAAGGCTATGAAACCAACGCGGCGATCACGCGGACGTTCGGCAACGGAGGGGACCGTGCTCCGATCGTGGTGGAGGTGACCCTGCCGAATGCCCGGGGAATCGGCTCGCCCGCCGTTTCAAGCGCTCTCGTCCAGATCTCGACCCGGATCCAGCGCGTGGTGCCGGGCACGCGCGTTGCCTCCTACGGCTCGACACAGAACCGAGCGTTTGTCTCACGTGACGGGCGCACCACGTTCGTGCTGGCCTACCCGCCACCGGTGGCCGGGTCTCCGGGTAATGCACGCGCGGAAAGGGTCGTCGCCGCCGCGCTGCACGGGTCCACCGTCGACGGTGCTCCCGTCCGCGTGACCGGCACCGACGCGCTGTCGGCGTCCGGTGGACAGAAGGGCGGAGTGGGTCTGCTCGCGGAGGGACTGCTGGGCGGCCTCGGCGCGCTGCTCGTGCTGACGTTCGTGTTCGCGTCGCTGCTGGCGGTGGTGCCGCTGGTGATCGCGCTGATCTCGATCATGACCAGCTTCCTGCTCGCGTGGGGACTGACGGCGGTCACGCCGGTGTCATCGATCGTCGGCTTCTTGATCGCGCTGGTCGGCCTTGGCGTCGCGATCGACTACTCGCTGCTGATCGTCGTGCGCTGGCGCGAGGAGCGAGCCCACGGCCAACAGGGTGAGGAGGCGATCGTGCGGGCGATGGCAACCGCCGGCCGGGCCGTGGTGTTCAGCGGCAGCACCGTCGCGATTGGCTTGCTGGGGCTGGTCGTGGTTCCCGTCCCGTTCATCCGCAGCGTCGGCTACGCCGGCCTGGTGATCCCGCTGGTCAGCGTCGCGGTCGCGACGACCCTGCTGCCGGTCATCCTCGTCACGCTCGGACGACGCCTGGACTGGCCGCACCTACGCTCAGACGACCGCCCCAGCCGCGGGTGGACGCGTTGGGCAACGATCGTGGTCGGCCACCGGCGGGTCGCCGCCGGAGCGGCGGTCGCTCTACTCGTCGCGCTGGTGATCGCCGCCACCTCGATCCACTTGGGCGCCGCGGGCGGCAACCCGGACACGCTTGACCAGCGCGGCGACGCAAAGCTCGGACTGACCGCGCTTGAGCGCTCCGGGATCGGAGCCGGCGTCCTCTCGCCGATTGAGATCCTCACCCACGGCGGTTCGCCCGCGCAGCTCGCCCAGCGCCTCCAAGGTGTCGCCGGCGTCCAGGGAGCGACAGCCCCACCCACCGGCGGCTGGCGCCGTGGCAGCACGGCGGTCATCGACGTGCTCGCCCACACCAACGCCACGGCGGCCGTCGATCGCGTCCGCAACGTCGCGCAGCGGTTCGGCGGCGACGTCGGGGTCGGCGGGATCACCGCCCAGAACAGCGACTTCATCTCGGCCGTGTACGGCAGCTTCCCGCTGATGATCGGTCTGATAGCGCTGCTCACGTTCGTGCTCCTGGCGCGCGCGTTCCGCTCGGTGATGCTGCCGCTGAAGGCGGTGGCCCTCAACGTGCTCAGCGTCGCGGCGGCCTGCGGCGTGCTGACGCTGGTCTGGCAGCACGGGGACGGCTCTGACGCGATCTGGGGCATCCCGGCCGCGGGATCAATCCCCTCCTGGCTACCGGTGATCGTATTCGCGTTCCTGTTCGGGCTCTCGATGGACTACGAAGTCTTCATCCTGTCGCGGATACGCGAGGAATATGACGCCACCGGCTCGACCAACACCGCGGTCGTGCGCGGGATTGGCCGAACCGGCCGGCTCGTGACCAGCGCCGCGCTGATCCTGTTCCTCGGGTTCGTCGCGATGGCCAGTGCCCCCAGCACGCAGGTCAAGATGATCGCCACTGGACTTGGCGCCGGCGTCATCCTCGACGCCACGATCATCCGGGCGCTGCTCGTGCCGGCCGCGGTCGCGCTCTTCGGACGCTGGAACTGGTGGCTGCCACGGCCGCTGGCCCGGCTCCTACGCGTCAGGCTCCCGGCGGTCCCCGATCCCGGCAGCGCGTAACCGCGATGCCGACCGCAACAATGAGACACGTCCGCGACGATCGACCACGGCGAGGGATTGCCGGCCTGATGGGGACCGAGGCCGCATCGCTTGCGGTGATGGGGTTACTGCATCTCAGCGGCGTGCTGGGCGGCGGCTCCAAGCCGTTCGCACCGAGGCCCGCCGGGATCGCCGAGGCGATCATCTCCCTCGTGCTCGCCTACGGCGCCAGTGCCCTGATGCGCAACCCGCCGCGCCGGCGATGGGCGCTGGGCAGCGTCGAGTTCGCGGTCCTCGGTTTCGTTGTCGGGCTGGGGTTCACCGTCCGAGGCGGCGACGCGATCGATCTTGCCTACCACGCGACCGTGCTGCCGTTACTCGTTCTCACCCTGGTCGCGCTGCTCCGGACAACGACCCCCCAAAGGAGCGACACATGACCGATCGGATCCACGACCCGGTCCATCGCACGTCCTCGCCCGGTTCGCACGCTGAGCGTCGGAGATCTGTCGGCGAGGGACAGACGCCTCCCGTCCATGTCGACTGGCGCTAACTGGTTGCCGGGTCGGTGCCGATAGGGGATGTAGATGGGATCTGGACCTCGGCGCCACGACCCAGCAGGGAGGTGGTCGCTCCGCGGGTATCCGGTGATCACCGGGCTCGCCGTGGGCGTGGCCGCGCTGTTCTCCTGCAGTTCGGCGGCGGCAGCCGCCCGGGCGCCGCGCCCCGCGGTCCCTCATTACCTGTTCTCGATTCCGAGCGGGTCGGGGTCGCTGACCGGACCCAACGACCGACACCTCACGTTGCGCCTGAGCGATGCCCGGCGCTATCTCACTCGATTCACCGACCGCCCGCTGCGCCACGCCGCGGTGGTCGCCAACGTCGACTTCGCCCGACGCTTTACGGGGTACTTCGCCGGCGATGACCCCAACGCGGTGCTCACCTACACGCTGCGTGGGTCCCAAATCCCCGTCTCGATCGTGCTCACGATCGGAGCGCCCCGCTGGAACGCCAAACGCTCCACCTGGACTTTTCCAGCAACCCGGATACGCAAGAAGCCAGACAACCTTCCTGGCACCACGGTGCACGTTCGGCCGCCGCTGATCCCGAATCCTCGCAGCTTCACCCACGCCACCCTTCTGATCGACGGCAGCAGCGCCTCAGTGATCGCCGGTTGCACGATCCAGCCCGACGCCCAGTGTCCTGGCGCCGGCAATCCGATCGAACTGTCCGGCGGCGGAGTCGCAGACTCGCTGAGCGGGTTTCTGCGGCAGCTCTTCATGACGAGCGTCACGCGGATCGCCGGTCAGAAGTTCTCCATCGGCTTGGCGGTCGAATACTCCTACGCGCTGACGCATCCAAATGGCGTAGACGGGCCGACCGTCCTGGTGCCGGTCCTGCTGCTCCCTCCCAGCAGCTTCGATCCGACGAGTGATCCGCGCGTCCAGCCGGGAGGTCTCATGTGCAGTGTGGAGTCGATGATCGCCGGCTGGCAGAGCTTCGAAGCGCCCGCGGCCGGCGGCGCGTACATCTTCACTTTGACCGTCTACGGTTCCGGCCGGAGCCTGCGATCGCCGATCTACACCGGCACGCTCCGTTACACGGTCCCGCCGGGCGGAGTCGCGAGCCCGGGGTGTGACTAACGAGCCCGGCATGTGACTAACGGTCACGTGCGCGCAGGTGAGGGGGCGCCGCCGCGGCTGCTATCGCGTCCGGAATCGCTCGAACCCGGCGCGGAACGTCTGGCTGTCAGGGATGTACTGGATTGCGAATCTCGTCGGCCATGGCACGTTGCCTTGGACCGTGCGGGGTTGGTGGAAACGGAACGAGATGACGTGATCAGGCGCCGTGATCGCGTCCTGGAGGGTCGCCAGCGTCACTGACGCCTCGGCGAACAGGACGCTCCCGTCAAACGTCCCATAGAGCAGCGTTGGGTGATGGTCGACGTTGTGGACGGTGTAGTGGAAGGTGCGATCGAGGAGATGCAGGCCCATCATCGGGATCGACGAACCAACATCGGGCGCGTAGCTGGCCGGGATGAAGGCTGGTGCGGGCATCTGCAGGAAGCGACGCATCTGGGCGTAACTGGTGCGCAGCGGATCACACGTGCGGCCATCGCTCGACACGCACATCGTCGTCGCGTCGACTACGTGGCGTGGGCGCAGGTAGTAGTGAAAGTCAAAATGGGGGGAGACGAACGAGTTGTTGGGCCCTCGCGGCCGCCCCTCGGTGTTCCAGTCAACTTCGATGTAGCGAAACGGAGACGGCGACTTGAGACCCGGCGCCCGGACGTTCCCAAACCGGAAGCGGTAGATGTGCTGACAGGGCCCCACGGGCAGCGT
>DATAUL010000356.1:0-14959 GCA_036268255.1 Solirubrobacteraceae bacterium
GTCCCAGATGATCAGGATCCCGGCGTAGTTGCGGTCCAGGTACATCTCGTTGGAACCGTGGTGCACGCGGTGGTGCGACGGGGTGTTGAGCACGAACTCGAGCGGGCGCCACAGGCGACCCACCCGCTCGGTGTGGATCCCGAACTGGTAGACGAGGCTGATCGACTGCTGCAACACGATCATCCACGGCTTGATCCCGATCAGAGCAAGCGGCAGCCAGAAGGGGAAGTAGGTCATCGGCACCCACGTCTGACGCAGTGCCGTCGACAGGTTGTAGTGCTGGCTGGAGTGGTGCACGACGTGGCTGGCCCAGAACACGCGCACCTCGTGACTGACCCGGTGAAACCAGTAGTAGGCGGCGTCGTCGACGAAGAACAACAGCACCCACGCCCACCAAGCGTCTGACGGCACCCGCAGCGGAGTCAGCTCGTAGACGCCGGAGTAGATCGCCACGACCACGAGCTTCCAGCCCAGGTTGATGACGAGATTGCCCATGCCCATCGACAGGCTGGTGGCCGTGTCGCGTGCGTCGTAGCCGGCCATCGCATTGTCGTGGTCGCCGGTGTGGTGGAAGGTCACCCACTCAATCGCCAGCAGTGCGACGAAGTACGGAACAGCGTAGAGAATCAGGTTGAACATCTGGTAAGTCCGCTTGCCAGTATCGAGCACCGCCTCAGCATCTGTCAAGCTGTATTTCCAGATGCCCGCGACCGCCAGCGAACGCCGCTACGGCGGCAAAACGGCGACCGAGCGCCGAGACGAACGCCGTGAGCGGCTGCTCGACGCGGGCCTGGAGCTGTTCGGGACCGATGGCTTCGCCGCGGTGACGATCGAGGCGTTGTGCGCGGAGGCCGGCCTCAATCCCCGGTACTTCTACGAGCAGTTCGCCACCCGCGAAGAACTGCTCGGAGCCGTCTACGAGCGTCATGTCGTCGCCGTCCTGCAGACCGTGCAGGACGCCATCGCCCAGTCTCCGGCCGATCCGACCCGGCGCCTCAGAGCCGGATTGAGCGCCTTCGTCACCGCCACATTGGCCGATGAGCGTGCGGCCCGGATCAACTACTTCGAGATGGTCGGCGTCAGCGCCGAGCTCGAGGCCCAACGCCGCGGCGTACTGCGTGCCTACGCCGAGCTGATCGCGGCCCAGGCCGCGGACATGGATGACCTCGGACCCCTGGGACGGGGCGACCGGCGGATGACCGCGGTCGCGCTGACGGGCGCCACGGACGGGCTGATCACCGACTGGATGAGCAGTGAGCCGCGACCCCCCCGGCAGGCGATCGTCTACACGCTGCTGCAGATCTTCGCGGGCTAGGCGATGGCGTCGAGCCGGGCGACGATCTCGCGGCCGTGGACGACGAACGGTCCGTAATCGAAGATCGCGTCGAGGTCAAGATCCGCTCCGGCCGGATCGGCGGCCAGTAGCTCACGCAGCGCCACCCGGTCGGCGATCGCCTGCTGGGCGAGGCGCTGCACGACGCGATAGGCGTCGTCGCGGGTGGAGCCGGCGGCGACGAGGGCGAGCAGCACCCGCTGGGAGAAGAGCGCGCCGTGGGTCAGCTCCAGGTTCTCGGCCATCCGCTCGGTGTTGACGACCATTCCCTCGACGAGGGCCAGCACCCGGCGCTGCATGTGGTCGAGCAGCGTCGTCGCGTCGGGGAGGATGATGCGCTCCACCGAGGAGTGGGAGATGTCGCGCTCGTGCCACAGGGCCACGTCCTCGAGCCCGGCCGACGCGTAGCCGCGCAGCACGCGGGCCAGCCCGGTGACCTGCTCTGACTTGATCGGATTACGCTTGTGGGGCATGGCGCTCGAGCCCTTCTGGCCGCGGCCGAACGGTTCGGAGACCTCGCCCACCTCAGTGCGCGCCAGGTGGCGCACCTCGGTCGTGAAGCGCTCCAGGCCGGCGCCGGCCAGCGCGATTGCCTCGAGCAGCTCGGCGTGGCGGTCGCGGGCGACGACCTGAGTGGAAACCGGCTCGCGCTCGAGCCCGAGGCGTGCCAGGACCCGCGCCTCGAACTCCGGCGACGTCGCCGAGTAGGTTCCCACCGCGCCGCTGACGGCGCCGACGCACGCCTGGGCGAAGGCCCGTTCCAGCCGCCTCGCGTTGCGGTCGGCCTCGAAGGCGAAGCCCGCCAGCTTGATCCCGAACGTCGTCGGCTCTGCGTGGATGCCGTGCGTGCGCCCCATGCACAGCGTGTCGACGTGCTCGCGTGCCCGGGCGGCGAACGCCTGCACCAGGCGACGCGCATCGGGCAGCACGAGTGCGGCGACGTGCTTGATCTGCAGCGCGAGACCGGTATCGAGCACGTCGGAGGACGTCAGCCCGTAATGGATCCAGCGGCCGGCCCGTCCGGCTGACTCCGAGAGTACGTCGACGAACGCCGCCGTGTCGTGATCGGTGACCTTCTCACGCTCATCGATCGCCTCGACGGTGAAGGTGGCAGCGCGAATCGGCTGAAGCTCGGCCTCGGTGGGGCCCTCCATCTCCTCGCAGGCGGCCACCTCGACCTGCCGCATCGCCTCCCAGCGCGCGTGGTCAGACCAGGCGTCGGCCAGCTCGCGGCGTGTGTAGCGCGCGATCAACGGCGCAGGGCGACGGCTAGAGGACCTGCGTGGGGCCCGGGAGCGTCGGCGCCACGGTGGTCGCGGCGCCTGCCGCCATTCCGGCCACCATGCTGACCTGCGCGGCGCGGGCGCTCTCGGCGGCCTGCAGGATCGTGTCGAGCAGCCCCGGGAAGCGCCTCTCCAGGTCGGGACGGCGCAGCTGGTTCAGGCGCGCCGTGCCCTGCTGGCGCTGCCGGATCACGCCGGCCTCGCGCAGCACCTTGAAGTGATGCGTGCACGTGGACTTGGTGACCGGAAGCGCGAAGCTTCCGCAGGTGTACTCGCCGTCGCCCTTGGCCAGCTCGGCCACGATGCGCAGGCGGACCGGGTCCGACAGGGCGTGGAGCACGGCTCCGAGCTCGAGCTCGTCGCACGCCGGATGAGCGATGTGTTCGGTAGCGGGTGTTATCGACATTGCCCTCTCCATGATAGGACGCTCTCCCCGCTTTGTACGACGATCGTCGTACAAGCTGCTATCGTACGGCGAGCATCGTACAACGAATCGCATCGAGGTAGACAGATGGCCGACTCGCCCAGCATCTCATCCGCTTCTCGCGTCCGCCGCGGCGCGGCAGCCGTCATCGCCCAGTACATCCAGGACCTCGCCTCCCCCGCCGTTCCGGCACCGGTCGTGCCGACCGCGTAGTCCTCGATCTCCTCCCTCGTGACCGGCGCCCGCCGGGCCCTCGTGGCCGGCGGGCGTCGTCGCGTCGGCGTGGGTCTCACAGTCACAGAAACTGTCGGCCGCCGTCCACCACGAGTGTCTGGCCGGTGATCATGGACGCGGCATCGGACGCCAGGAACACCGCGGTGCCGACAATGTCCTCGGGCTGAAGGCCGCGCTTGATCGCCCCGCGGGCGACCCCGTAGGACTCGGCGTCGTCGATCAGCTCGCGGCTGGCCTCGGTCAGGGTGAAGCCCGGCGCGAGCGCGTTGACGCGCACCCCGTCGTCGCCGAGCTCGCGCGCCATGACGCGCGAGAGGCCGATGAGGGCGCTCTTGGAGGCGACGTAGTGGGCCCACAGCGGAGACCCGCTCATCACCGTGGCCGAGGCGACGTTGACGATCGTTCCGCCGCCGGCGCGCAGCGCCTCACTGCACGCGCGAGCGCACAACCACGACCCGCGCACGTTGACCGCCATCACGCGGTCCCACTCGGCGACCTCGATCTGATCAAACGGCCGGCGCTCCAACCCGGCGTAGACGGCGGCGTTGTTGACGAGCACGTCGATCGACCCGAACGCGTCGAGCGCCGCCAGCGCCATCGCGGCCGTGCTGGCCTCATCGGCGACATCGACGGTCACGGGCACCGCCGCGCCCCCGTCGATGTCGCCCAGCACGGCCGCGCACGTCTCGGCGGCCGCCTCGCCGTCGAGATCGGCAGCGACGACGCACGCGCCCGCACGGGCAAATCCGAGGGCGAACGCGCGACCCAGTCCTCCGCCCGCGCCCGTGATCAGCGCGCACCGGCCGGCGAGAGCGCCGGTCATGCCGCCAGGGCCGTCCGGCTGCGCTCCAGCTCCCGTCGGGCCAGCTCCCGGGCCGTCGGTGTGAAGAACCAGCTGTCGATCTCCGAGCCGACCCACTCCATGTAGCGCTCGGGTGTGAGCTCCATCCACACGTGGCAGATGCGCACGGCGGATTCGGTAAAGCGCCACAGCTTGTCCGCGTCCTTGACGAGCTCGTCCTCGAGACTGACCGCCCCCGCGCGGGAGTCGTGGCCGTCGACGATGTCGGCGATCGCGGCGATCCGCCCGCGATCCCACCCAACCGAGCTCAGGATCTCCGCCGCCAGCGCCGCGCCCTGAATTTCGTGGCGGCGGGTGATGTCCGGCTCCCAGCCCTTGACCGCGCCCGCCAGACCCTTGAGGTGATCCTCGACGGGCACGGCCATGTATCCGATGTCGTGCAGGAGGATCGCGGGCAGGACGACGTCGGGGTCGGCCCGAGGATGGGCGGCCACGAGTTCCTGAGCGAGCGCGTAGGCACCGGGGACATGGATCTCGTTCGAACGCGTCTGCCAGTAGGGCTCGGCCAGCTCGTAGATCCGGACATAGCGGCCGGTGTCGATCACGGCGCCCTCACGTCCGCACCGCGTCGGCCGCGAGTTCTGCCGTGCGCAGGATGCGCCGGGTCTGCTCGAGCTCGGCCCGGGCGATCGTCCGTGCGGTCTCGGTGTACAGCCGGTCGTCGATCTGCGGCTCGGTCCGGTCGGCGTACTCGCCGGGCGTGAGCCCGAACCAATCGCAGGCGACGGCGATCCCGGCGACCGAGAAGCGCCACAGCGCGTCGGCGTCCTTGACGAGCTCGTCCTCGGGCGACAACGCATGCTGCCGGGTGTCGTGGCCGTCGATGATCTCGACCACCCGGTCGATCACCTCGCCCGGGTAACCCAGCTCAACCAGGATCTCGCGCGCCAGACGGGCCCCCTCCCGCTCATGGGCGATGCGCACGTCTGACTGCATCATGTCCGGGCCGAATCCCTCGCGATAGATCGCCTCCTGGTCGACGACCGCCCAGCCGATGTCGTGCAGCAGGGTGGCCAGCAGCACCACCTCGCGATCGGCTGCCCGATGGTGCTCGAGCAGCCGCTGCGCGTAGTCATAGGCGATCGGGATGTGGACGTCGTTCTTGCGCGCACGCATGTACGGACGCGCGGCCACCCAGACGGGGCCGTGATCAGCCATCCAGGATGGTGACCGTGCCGTTGCTGCCGTCGACGCGGACCCGTTGACCCGTCCGGATCGCGGTCGTCGCGGACCCGACGCCCGTCACCGCCGGCAGCCCGTACTCGCGACACACGATCGCAGCGTGGCTCATCATGCCCCCAATATCGGTGACCGTGGCGGCGATCCGGCCGAACACCGGCCCCCAGCTGGGAGCCGTGATCCGCGTGACGAGCACCTCGCCCTGCTGGATCTGGTCGAGCTCCTCGGCGCCGCGGACGACGCGGGCAATGCCCTCCACCACCCCGGGCGACGCGGCCATCCCCCCGAGGTGACCGGTGTCGGCGCCGGCGTTCAGCCAGCCCGAGACGGCCTCGGTCGTGATCCCGTAAAGCATGATCGTGAACGGCTCGGTGACGACCGCGGGTGGTTCGTTCATCGCCGGCACCGGCGCCTTGAGCTCGAGCGCGGCGATGATCTTCTTGCGCCGCGCGATCTCCGCCGGCCAGTAGTAGGGGCCCATCGGCTCCACGCCGACGCCCCAGCCGTTGCCGTAGTCGAAGATCACCTGCTGCAGCTCGTCGCGGCGCACGAAGAAGATGTCGTCGGCCTGCTTCCAGAAGCCGGCGTCGGCGAGCACCTGGCCCAGCCGGCGGATCTTGCGCCAGAAGATCGACAGCGACCAGTGCTCGATGTAGAAGTTGTGATCCTCGACGTAGGGGAACACCAGCCGGGAGAGCCCGAGCTTCTCGTCGAACACGGCCCGCGCCTCGTCATCGGGCAACAGCTCGCGGTACTCGGCGGTGATGCGCTCGCGCTCGGCGCGGATCTGCTCGGTGGGACGCTCGATCTCCTCGCCGGCGTGGAGGCGACCGATGTAGTCGCGGATGAAGCCCAGCGGGATCTCCAGATGATCGAGCCACACCCGGTCGGTGCTGTACATCCCGTTGCCCGAGGAGAAGTTGAACCACGGGTCCTTGGCGGCCTCCCAGGCGGCGATCCACCTTCCGCCACGCGGCGCGGCGGCAACGGCCGCCAGGACGGCGTCGATCCCGCGGTCGGCGGAGCTCAGCACGCCGTCGACGCCCAGCTCCACCGCCAGGCGAGCGAGCCTGCGCAGCTCCTCGTCGGGCCGGAAGAGCACGACGTCGATGCCCTGGACCATCTTTGCGATCCCCAGGTCGGCGATGCCCGGCAGGACCTCCTTGCAGAAGGTGAAGAAGTCCAGGTAGGCGACATAGCCGAGGTTGAGAAACTCGAAGTGGTACTGAAACGCCTCGTAGCAGAGCTCGATCGCCCGGTTGTAGTTGGCGGCGAGCGCGAACGTGTTGTCGAGACCCCGGCCCTCCCTGATCCACTCGATCGGCACGACCTCGGGCAGCGGCTCGAACTCCAGCGCGTCCAGATCGGCGATCACGCGGCGGACCTTCGTCTCCCAATTCTGAAGCAGCGAGGTCCAGTTGGCGAAGTAGTGACCGGCGCGCTCGGTGAACTGCGGCACCCGCGCGGGGATCTCCTCCTCGGGCACCGGCACAGGGCTCATGTACACGTAGCCGTTGTGGACCCGGTAGTCGATCCCGTTGGCCGGCGGAATCAGCAGGTGGCGGGTGTTGTACTGGCCAAGGCACTTGATCGCGAACTCGACCGTGATCGTGTCGAAGGGCTTGAACACCGTGGGCCAGTGCTGCAGGTCGGCGAACCAGAACCGGCTCTCCTCGACCTCCCGACGATCCTCACGGAAGCGCAGGTAGTAGGGGTACAGCTCCTCCCAACCCTCCGCACCGCCGGGCGCCGGGTCGTCGTAGGGGCTGACGAACCGATTCACCTCAGTTGTCGACATCAGGCGTGCTCCTCGCGGCGAGTGGGTTGATCAGGGTGTTGGCGATGCTCGTCAGGCCGGTCGCGTACAGACTGGCCGGGCGGGCCCGGGCGGCGGGCTTCCTGGTACTCCAGACGGTCTCGGGACGGCTCTGCAACAGCTGGACGTCACCGGCGGCGTCGATCGCCCATTCGACGTCCTGGGGCGCGCCGTAGTGGCGCTCGACCCGCTTGGCCAGCTCGGCCACCGCCCGTACCTGCGCGCTGTCGAGCGACGGCGTCAGCTGGCGCTCGGGCTCGACGGCACGCTCACGCGCGCACCGCCCCTCGACGTCGGCGACGAGCTCGATCTCCTTCGCGGCGATCGTCGAATCGACCACCTGAAGGATGACCTTGTCGACGACGAAGTTGTCGGGCGTGACCGTCCCGCTGGCCACCGTCTCGCCGAGGCCGAAGGCCGACTCGACGACGATCCGGGTGCGGTCGCCGGTGAGCGGGTCAAGCGTCATCGCCACGCCCGCGGCGCGGGCGTCGACCATACGCTGGACGACAACCGCCATGCTCACGTCGTCCTCGGGGATCGCGTGGTCTGAGCGATAGGCCAGCGAGCGCGCCGAGTACACGCTCGCCCAGCAGCGCTGCACGTGCTCGAGCACCGCGTCCTCGCCGACGATCCACAGGTAGGTGTCCTGCTGTCCGGCGAAGCTCGTCTGGGCCGAGTCCTCCATGCTCGCGCTGGAGCGCACCGCCACGGGGACGTCATCGCCGAGCGCGCGATAGGCGCCGCGAACGGCGGTCTGCACGTCGCCCGGCAGCGTGACCTGCTCGATCAGCTCGCGCACCCCGGCCGCGCCCACCTCCAGGGCCGCGACGTCCCCGCGGTCCAGCAGGGCGAGCGTCTCCACGATCCGGCTCCGCACGCCATCGACCTCGCGGGCGGCGTCGAACGCGGCGCTCGTCACGACGAACCCCGGCGGTACGGGCAGCCCGGCGGCTGACAACGTCGCCAGACTCGCGCCCTTGCCGCCGGCGACCGTTGGGTCGGCGGGGCAGCTCCCGAAGCCGAGGGCGTAGGCACCGACACCCGCGTCCCATTCCGCGAGCACATGGGACGGGCCGCGGAAGGTGCTGTTGGCGCTGTAGTCAAAGCGCTGGTCGGCGGCCAGACGCAGACCCGGCAGGCGGGCGCTCAGCTCCTCGAGCACGATCTTCGCCTCCAGGCGCGCGAGCGGCGCCCCGATGCAGAAGTGGATCCCCAACCCGAAGCTCAGATGGCGGCTGGCGTTGTCGCGATCGAGGTCGATCCGCTCGGGCTCGGGGAAGACGTGCTCGTCGTGATTGGCGGAGCCCAGCAGCAGCAGGATGTTGGTCCCCTCGGGCAGGTCGACGCCGCCCACCTGGACCGGCGCCTTGGTGCGCCGCTTCCAGGTGAACACAGGAGCGCTGATCCGCAGCATCTCCTCGACGGCCGCCGGGATGCGCTCGCCATCGCCGCAGATCGCCTCCCACGCCGGGCGCTGGTCCAGCAGCTCGCGCAGGCCGTTGGCGAGCAGCGCCGTCGTCGTCTCATGACCGGCGGTCAGCTGGCCGTAGACGAGACCCGCGATCTCGTCGGGAGTCAGCGTCTGGTCGCCCTGGAGATAGATGCGCGCCAGGTCTCCCGGTAGGTCGTCCCGGGGATCGCGCAGGCGCGCCTGGACGAGGTCCTGGCAATAGCGCCAGTAGAGGATGAGGTTCTCGGCGTGGTGGGCCTGCTCGGCGACGGGACGATCGCCGAAGTTCATGTACACCCGGCTCTGGGCCCACTCCTTGACCTGGGGGACATCGGCGTCGGGGATGCCGAGCATGCGGAAGATGACGAGCGCTGGGAGCTCGTGCGCGAGCTCGGTCACGAGATCGGCGTGGCCGCGGTCCGCGAAGCGATCGATCATCTGGGTGGCGATCGCACGGATGTCCGGCTCCAGCGAGGCGACGCGCCGCGGGGTGAAAGCCTTCTTGATGAATCCCCGCAGGCGGGTGTGATCAGGAGGCTGGCGGCCCGAGAGGCCGGAGACGTTCGCGAAGCTGCCGTCGTCCAGGATCTTCTGGACCTCCGCCGGGCGCTGCTTGAAAGGAGCTTGGGTGTTCTCCGAGGAGAACGTCGCCGGGTTGCGGAAGATCTCGCGGATGTCCTCGTAGCGGGTGACGACCCAGTAGTCGATCTCCGGGCTGTAGAAGATCGGCGCCTGCGCCCGGGCGCGCGCGTAGAAGGCGAACGGCTCCGCCGTGTCAAACGGCCTGAAGTCGCGGCCGAGCTCGGCGTGGGGACACGTAGGCACGGCAACAGCGTCGCCAAACATCAGATCTCTTCCGCTCGCACGGCGCCGGCTCACTGCCGGCACGGTCACGCTACCTCGGGCGGCCACTCCGCGAACCAGCGTGTTCGCGCCTCGCGAACGCCGTTACCCTGAGCTGGTGACCGCGCGCCCTGACGATGCCTTGAAGTCCGTTTCGATCGCCTTCTCGATCCTCGACTGCTTCACCGTCTCACCGGAGCTCGGCCCCTCCGCTGTCGCCCGCGAGGTGGGGATCGCCAAGAGCACGGCCAGCCGGATGCTCGCGGTGATGGCATCGCGCGGGATCCTCGAGCGCCAGGAGCGAGGTCGCTACCGGCTGGGCATGCGGATGTTCGAGTACGGGCAGCTGGCGCTGAACCGCCTGAACCTGTTCGAGGTCAGCGTGCCGATCCTCGCTGGCTTGCGCGACCGTGTCCGCGACCTCGTCCAGTTGGGGATTCCGATCGGAGCGGAGGTCCTCTTCCTCGACCGTTTCGAGGCCCAGAACCTCGACCCGCGCTTCCACGGCCCGGCGTGGCGCCGGGTACCCGGCCATTCGTCGAGCTCCGGCCGGGCGATCGCCGCGTTCAACCCGACAGTGGCGAGTGCGATCTTCAAGGCGGGACTGATCCGCCGGACTCGTTACACCGTCGTCGACCCCCGGCAGCTGACCCGGATCCTCGCCGAGGTGCGCCGGCGCGGTTACGCGGCCACCGACGAGGAGCTCGAGGAGGGCATCTCCTCGGTGGCCGCCCCGGTTCGCGTCGCCGAGAAGCAGGGGGAGCGGGCTGTCGCCGCGGTGTCGGTCGTCGGACCCAGCCAGCGTCTGCACCGCGACGGCGTCACCACGATCGCCGCCCACGTCCAGGACGCGGCGCGGCGGATCGGCGACGCGCTGGCGAGCGAGTAGCGCCGACGTCAGTCAGACGACCGCCGCGGCGGCCCTCGCCAGCGCACACGCCCGGTCCACGCGCATCGCCGCCGGCACCGCGCGCCCGCGCGTCTTACCCTGGCGGACGGCCGTCTCGCCAAGGCGCCCCTCCGCGGCGACAAGCGAGACATCGCCCAGCAGGTGGTCGACCGGCCTCGTGCCCGGTCCGCCCAGGTCGGCCATCTGCGCCTCGACCATCCCGAGGAGCTCGGTGGCCTCGACGTCCTCCCCAAGCGTGGCCAAGGCGACGGCAACGCCGAGCAGGTCGAACATGATCTGCTGTTCGATCCCGTCGGCCCGAGCCATCTCCAGCGACCGCGCGTAGTACTCGAGTGCGTCTCGCGGCCGGCCGGTGAGCATCGCCAGGTCGCCCCGGGAGGTGTCCTGGCGGCGCAGGAACTGCAGCTGCGCCGGGCCACCCTCCCGCTCGGCCTCGACGAGCATCTCCGCACCCCGGTCGGTCTCGCCGTTGAAGAGCAGGGACTGCGCCTCCAGGCAGAGCAGACCGGCGTGCAGAGCCGGGCCCAGATCGCGCGCCAGTTCGGTCGCCCGATGGCTGTCGGCAAGTCCACCCGGCGCATCGCCTCCGAACAGCCGTGCCAGCCCGCGCGCCGTGAGGGCCAGGACCTCGCTGACCGGATCGTTGGCGACCTCCATCGCCCGATCGGCCGAGGCGCGCGCCTCGCTCAGCCGGTCGAGGCTCGTCATGACAAAGACATGCGCAAGGAGGGCCTGGACGTGGAGCTCGGGCTCTTCTGGTGGCGGATCAAGCAGCCAGACAAGCAGCTCCAGTCCCGTCCGCAGCTCTCCCAGATCGATCAGCAGCGTCGCCCACGCGGCACCGAGTCGGAGCGCCAGCGGGTCGCCGGCCCCCCGAGCCCAGAGCAACGCCGGCGAGGCCTCGGGCTGCGCCGCGACGGCGGCCTCGTAGACGGCGGTGGGCACCATGATCACCCGCGCCTGCCACATGAGGTCGGTCACACGGCGAGCGTGAGCGCGGCGCCATTTCTCGGCGTCGGGAGCCTCGTCCAGTGCCCCCGCGGCGACCTGGCGCAGCGCCTCCGGCAACCCGAGCCTCATCCGCCCGTCCCCGGATTCCACCCGTCGCACAAGCGCCACGTCCAGCAGGGCGGGCAGCGCCTGAAGCACATCGACTCCGTCGCCGCCCACGACCGCCTCGATCTCCTCCAGCTCGACCGGGCCGGCGAACACTCCGAGGCGCGTGAAGAGCACGCGGGCCGGCTCGTCGAGCAGGCCGAGGGTCCATTCCACGGTGGCCCGCAGCGACCGCTGGCGCTCCGGCCGATCCGGTCGGTCGTCCCGAAGCAGCTCGAAGGAGTCGGTCAGCCGATCACGCAGCTGCTCGGGACGCATCAGCCCAAGGCGGGCGGCGGCCAGTTCGAGCGCCAGGGGTAGGCCGTCGAGCAGACCGATGACCTCCCGCAGCGCGGCGCGGTCCGGACCCTCGGTCAGCAGCTGTACCCCGCGACGGTGAGCGACCCGCCCCATCAGGTCAAGCGCCGCGTCGTCGTCCAAGGCATCGAGGACGACCGTGTACTCCAGGGCTGCGCGCAGCGGCGCCTGGGATGTCACGACGACGCGCAGGTCGGGGAGGGCGTCAAGCAGCGTGCCGACGTCGGGGCCGGCCGCCAGCAGGTGCTCCAGGTTGTCGAGGATCACCAGGGTTGCGCCGCGATGCGACAGACGCGCCACGATCGCCTCGGCCGGCGAGCTGGCGAGATCTCCGGTGGCGCCGACCGACGCCGCGATCGCCGGGAGTACGTCCTGAGGATCGGCGAGGGTCGCCAGGCGGACCAGCCACACGCCTCCGGGATGCTCCTCCAGCAGCGATGCGCCCGCCACGACCGCCAGGCTCGTCTTGCCCGCTCCCCCGCGACCGGCGAGCGTCACCAATCGCTCGCCCTCCTCGGTCAGCAGCGTGCGGACGCGCTCCAGGTCGTGCTCGCGTCCAACGAGCGCGGGCAATCCGGCGGGGAGGTTCGTCGGGCGGGCCTCGGACGCGCGCGGAGGCGGGAAGGCGGCGGCGCCGCGGTCATCGACGACGGCGCAGAAGAGCGGCTGCGCGGCCGGGAAGTCCTTGAGGCGGTGAGCTCCCACCGGCTCGGTGGCGATCGCGTCGCCGATCAGGTCGCGCGCGCTCGCGGTGAGTAGCAGCTGGCCGCCGTGCGCGGCGGCGCCCACGCGGGCGGCGCGATGGACCTCGAGCCCGACGTAGCCGGTCGAGGACCGTTCCACGTACCCGACGTGTAACCCCATGCGCACCTTGAGCTCGCCGGCCTCGTCGGGCCACGGATGCGCGCGGAGCGCACGGAGTGCGGCCGTGGCCGCCCGCGCTGCCGCCGCAGCGTCGGTGAACGTCGCAAAGAACGCATCGCCCTCGGTCCCCTCGATAAACCCATCCTCGCCGTCGATCGCACTCGCGATCAGGCCGTGGTGATCGGCCAGCACGGCCGGCCACCGCGAACCGAGCTGTGTGGCAAGCCGTGTCGATCCCTCCACGTCCGTGAAGAGCATCGCGATCGTGCCGACGGGCGGCTCCACACGCGCAGGCTAACGCCTGCGCAAACGGCTCAGGCGTTGAGGATGCGCGCCGCCAGCACGGCGGCGTTGCGCGCGTTGTCGACGCCGACGCAGGCCACCGGAACCCCCGGCGGCATCTGCGCGATCGACAGCAGCGCATCCAGCCCGCCGGCCACCGAGGTACGGCTGGTCAGCGGCACGCCGATCACCGGCAGGTCGGTGTGAGCGGCGACCACGCCCGGCAGCGCCGCCGACAGGCCGGCGCCGGCGATGATCACGCGGATCCCGCGCAGCTTTGCGTTCTTGGCGTAGTCGGCGACGATGTCCGGCTGGCGGTGGGCCGACATCACGCGGGTCTCGGAGAGGATCTCGCGCTTGGTCAGCTCCTGTTCGGCCTTTTCCATCGCCGGCATGTCCGACTCGGATCCCATGAGGATCGCGACCCGCGGGCTGTCGACGTCGAGGTCCTGGATGTCGGCCGCGGTCTCGGACATCGGAGCCGTGCCGGGCGGCAGCGGGCCGTCGGGCTCGACGCCGGACGCGGGCGCCAGCTCCGGTTCGGGGTTCTCGCCGCCCGTGCTCATCGCACCGCGCGCAGCGCGATGTCGCGCCGCAATTGACTGCCGGGAAACTGGATCATGTCCGCTGCAGCATAGGCACCCGCCCGGGCGCCGGCCGCGTCGTCGCCCAGCGCGGTCACGCTCAGTACCCGCCCGCCGGCGGTCACGATCTCCCCGGCCGCGTTGCGGGCGGTCCCGGCGTGAGTCACGCGGACGTCGGCCGGCACCCCGTCCAGTCCGGCGATGACGTCGCCGCTGGACGAGGACTCGGGATAGCCGGCGCTGGCCAGCACGACGGTGACCGCGGTCTGCGGCGCCCACTGCAGTGGGGGCACACCGCGCAGCCCGTCACGCTCGCAGGCGGCGAGGAGCAGCTCCAGCAGGTCACTCCGCAGCCGAGGGAGGATCGCCTGGGTTTCGGGGTCGCCGAAGCGCACGTTGAACTCGAGGATCTTGAATCCGGTCGTGGTCATCATCAGGCCGGCGTAGAGCACGCCGTGAAACGGCGTTCCGCGCCGGGCGAGCTCGTCGAGCACCGGCTGATGCACGGCGGCGCAGATCTCCTGGGCGCGGACGTCGTCGACGGCTGGGACGGGGGAGTAGGACCCCATGCCCCCGGTGTTCGGCCCCTCGTCGCCGTCGAAGATCCGCTTATAGTCCTGCGCGGAGGCCAGCGCCACCGCGCGCTCGCCGTCGCACAGCGCCAAAAGCGAGAGTTCCTCGCCCTCAAGGAACTCCTCGACGATCACCTGCTCGGTGCCGAACCGGTGCTCGACCAGCAGGTCCGCCAGCGCCGAACGCGCCTCGGCCTCGTCGGCGGCGATGATCACTCCCTTGCCGGCCGCCAGGCCGTCTGCCTTGATCACCACCGGATAGCGCTCGATCGCCGCCATCCCCGCCTCGGGATCGGTGACGACCGTGTAGGCGGCCGTCGGCACCCCGGCGGCCTCCATGATCTCCTTGCAGAACGCCTTGGATCCCTCGAGCTGCGCGGCCGCCCCCGAGGGACCGAAACACGGGATGCCCGCCTCCGCCAGGGCGTCGGCCACCCCGGCGACCAGCGGTGCCTCGGGACCGACGACGACCAGCGAGACGCCGAGGACCTGCGCGCACTGCGCGACGGCGGCGCCGTCGTTGGGGTCGAGCGCAACCGTCTCAGCGTCGGCGGCGATCCCGGGATTGCCGGGGGCGCACAACAGCTCAGGCACGCGCGGCGAGCGCTCCAGTGCATGGATCAGCGCGTGCTCGCGGGCGCCCCCGCCGAGGACGAGGACACGAGGGGGATTCCGCGTGGTCAAGTCAGATCGAGCTGATGAAGTCGTCGATTGGGATCGCCGTGAGCGTCTCGTAGCGGCCGGTGCCGCGCGAGCCGAGCTCCAGGGAGACGCGGGCGATCGTCTGCTCGTCGGGCGCCTCGATCACGTTGACGAAGTCCCACTGCCCGAGCGTCGCCCACTGCGCCTTGACGGTGGCGCCGAGCTGCTCGACCTCCCGGTTGACCTCGCGGATCCGCGACGGGTT